>CAZUGK010000016.1:0-46886 GCA_964619815.1 uncultured Clostridiaceae bacterium
AATTCATGGATTGGCAACCCCGGTAGTTTTCGGAATTTTTCCCCCGGTAAAAACACTATACCTTGTTACACAGCGCTTCACCAATAATGAAAACTGTATTTTAATGTATTATTTTATAACTTTATTTACCGAAATATCTCTTCAAAAGGCCTTCAAACATCTGGCCGTGTCTTGCTTCATCCTTGCACATTTCATGTACTGTGTCATGAATTGCATCATAGTTAAGCTGCTTTGCCTTTGTTGCTATCATCTTCTTGCCCTGGCAAGCTCCGAATTCTGCCTCCACTCTCAACTCAAGATTCTTCTTCGTATCAGCAGTTACTACTTCTCCAAGAAGCTCTGCAAATTTCGCAGCATGTTCTGCTTCTTCCCATGCAGCCCTTTTGTAGGCTTCAGATACTTCAGGATAGCCTTCCCTATCTGCCTGACGTGCCATAGCCAGATACATTCCTACTTCTGTGCATTCTCCCATGAAATTAGCTTTAAGTCCTTCATATACTTCAGGATCTACATCCTTAGCAACACCAATTCTATGTTCATCTGCCCACTGCCTTGCTCCTTCCTGCTTCAGAACGAACTTTTCTTTTGGTGCCTTGCACTGTGGGCAACTCTCCGGCGCTTCAGGCCCCTCGTGAACATAACCGCAAATTGAACATACAAACTTTTTCATTTTTTAATTCCTCCTTATATAGTTAATTATAATTTAATAATTATTATTTAATAATTATTCTCCCTATTGATAACTTTACCATATATCATTCATTTTGGCAAGTGCTTTTATAATTTTTTTAGAAGAAATAACAGTAAAAATAGCACCTGCTTCCGCAGATGCTATAAAAACTAAAATATCTATTATTTCCTCTTTTTCCTTGATGCTTTCAAACATCCAAAACGCAATACAATAAGTCTTAATCTGCAATCTTCAGGTGGATAAATAGCTGGCATAGTTTTTGGTTCCTTTTGCGCTCTTTTAATAACATCCTTGCTTAAAACAATCATGTACTTCACCCCATTGCATGCTTCTAATATAGGTTATGAAGTATTAGCCAAATTATTTACATTATTTTGATATTCGTGCATTTACCCGCCTCAAGCTGCGTCCTTTTTTAATTGCTTCTATTCTATTCTGAGCAGGCGCTTGGACAGGAGCCATCATAATACGGTCTGCTTTACGGCTCGCTTGTATTTCAATCAATTTATTTTTATTAAGTATTATTTTATCCATAATCAACACCTCTTCTTATTTCTATAGTACACTTATTCTTCATTACTTGCAAGAATGAGTTCTTCAAAGGATTTTAAAAGCCCGATAATTAAGTAATGTTCGATCCCTACTGCTCTATTATCTGATGCCATTCCAACAACAAACATGGTCTTGGTAGCACTAAAAAACGGTATCAGTAAGTACTTTTGATTGTTTCTAATCTGAGTATCACATTGCTGATACTTTAATTTTCCGATAATGGCCTTTGGGTCTGCAAACCCTTCCTCATCGAAGTCATTCTCTGTCCTTATAAAGCAGTTGTAATAGTAGGAAGATTTCACCGCGTAAGCATCAACTACCCTCTTCAATTCAATCAAGTAATCAATTGGAGCGGAATTCTCATTTCTGATTCTTCTCCTAAGATCTTTCGCTAGATTAAACACATCTTCATATGTGTAATAAAAAGCCTCTGTCTTCTTATCTATTTCCATAAGGGCTTCTGTACTCTCATCATCCTCAAGTTCAGTAGCTACACCTTTAAGATTTAAGCTCTTAAAACGCATATTGCAGATAAAAACATAATATAGTAGCAGACCTGCAAGAATCCATAGAATAATTACCCAGATCGGCTCCCCGAGACCTAGCGGATTCTTACCGCAAACTTTTATGGAATATTCGCTGCTAAAATTTACAGCAACTGTAGTTATTAGGAACCATATAGTGAGAAAAATCCTCTTTAGATTACCCTTACCTAGCTCCTGAGCAAGTTTTTTGCGGTAAAATGCGGTTATAGTATATATTACCATTACTCCAAAAACGACATACATACCCCATATGTTTATAATATCAACCACCACCCTTTATTTGGGATTTCATCCTAATTTTACATTATACTTGTCCCATAATCAACTGCACCTTTTTATAAATGAGTAATCCAAGTCCCTATATAAATAAAAAAGTAGTGTAAATTCAGGTTTTTAATGATAAACTATTATTATGCGGGCGAACATTGTTCGCCCCTACTTATTCTTTTTTAAGGAGTAACTAAATGGGTAAAATATTGGTATTGGCTGAAAAGCCCTCTGTTGGGCGAGACTTGGCAAAGGTATTGAACTGCAATCAAAACAGCAGCGGGTATCTTTCCGGGCAGAAGTATATTGTTACATGGGCGCTGGGTCACCTGGTGACTTTAGCTGACCCTGAAGCCTATAATAACAAGTATAAAAACTGGAATCTGGAAGATCTGCCTATGCTGCCCGACAAGATGGAGCTGGCAGTTATTAAGGAGACATCTAAGCAATACGGAATTGTCCGCGGCCTTATGAAGCAGCCGGACATTGATGAACTTGTCATTGCTACTGATGCAGGGCGTGAAGGTGAGCTGGTGGCCCGATGGATTATTGAGAAGTCAGGCTTTAAAAAGCCTATAAAACGTTTATGGATTTCATCACAGACAGATAAGGCTATTAAGGATGGCTTTGATCATCTGAAGCCCGGCAAGGATTACGACAATCTTTACAAAGCGGCCCAATGCAGGGCTGAAGCCGATTGGTTGATTGGCCTTAATGTGACCCGTGCCCTTACCTGCAAGTATAATGCGCAATTATCTGCAGGCAGGGTGCAGACCCCGACTCTGGCAATGATTGTTCAGCGGGAAAACGAAATAAAGAGCTTTGTACCTAAGGACTATTGGACTATTGAGGCCAAGGTCAATGGATTTACATTGCTATGTAGAGATAAAAACAGCGGCAACACTCAAGTCTTTGACAGAGCAAAGGCAGAAGCAGTTGTATCAAAGCTTAACGGTCAGACAGGCGAGATAACTGATATTAAAAGAGAAGCTAAAAGTGAACCTCATCCTTTGGCTTATGATTTAACAGAATTGCAGCGGGATGCCAACAAGCGCTATGGGTATTCCGCCAAGCAGACTTTATCAATCATGCAATCGCTGTATGAGCGTCATAAGGTTCTGACATACCCAAGAACCGACTCCAGGCACATTACAACAGATATTGTACCTACACTGCCGGACAGGCTGAAAAGCATTGCTATAGGCCCGTATGCGGCTATGGCACAAAACCTCCTTCGCGGCAAAATTAACACCACCAGCCGCCTGGTTGACAACAGCAAGGTCAGCGATCATCATGCCATTATTCCAACCGAACAGCCTGTGAAGCTTTCTGCCTTGAGTGCTGAGGAACGCAATATTTTTGATTTGGTTGCAAAGCGTTTTCTTGCAGTCCTCTGTCCTCCATACCAGTATGAGCAGACTACTGTGAAGGTAGAAGCTTCCGGAGAGCAGCTGTTTGCAAGGGGTAAAATAACCAAAACCTTGGGCTGGAAGGCTGTATACGAAGACAGGAATATTTCCGACGGCCATAATGATGATGAGGACAGGGAGCAATCGCTGCCCCCAATGCAAAAGGGCGACAAGCTTAAATTTGTATCGGTCAAATCTGTAAACAGAAAAACAAAGCCCCCGGCAAGGTATACGGAAGCAACCCTGCTTTCAGCTATGGAGCATCCCGGAAAATTCATCGAGGACGAGTCCCTGAAGGAAGCCCTCGACAGAACCAGCGGACTTGGCACTCCGGCTACAAGAGCGGATATAATCGAAAAGCTTTTCAGCACCTTTTATATAGAAAGAAAAGGTAAGGAGATTTTTCCAACAGCAAAAGGAATCCAGCTTATTGACCTTGCCCCCTCCGAGCTTACATCTGCCGAGCTTACTGCAAAATGGGAGCAGCAGCTGTATGATATCAGTAAAGGAAAGTCCGATGCCCGTGCTTTCATGGGCCATATAAGGACACATGCGGGTAAATTGGTCTCAGCAGTTGTAGCAAGCACTGAAGCATACAGGCATGACAATATGACACGGACCCGATGTCCTGAATGCGGAAAATTTTTATTGGAGGTCAACGGCAAGAAAGGCAGGATGCTGATCTGCCCTGACCGCGAATGCGGCTACCGGAAGGGTGTCGCACAATTATCCAATGCCCGGTGTCCTGAGTGCCACAAGCGAATGGAGCTGAAGGGCGAAGGCGAAGGCAGGCTCTTTACTTGCAGCTGCGGTTTCCGTGAAAAGCTGTCCAGCTTTAACAAGCGTATGGAAAGTAAAACAGAGAGCAGTGACAAAAGAACAGTACAGAAATTCATGCAGCAGCAGAAGAAAGAAGAGCCGATAAACAATGCCATGGCCGAAGCTCTGGCAAAGTGGAAGGAAATGCAGGATAAATAATCATCTTCATCGCTGAAAGCTCTTTTGAACCCCACGTCTAACGTGGGGTTTTCTCAGACAAAAGGGTCTACGCCCATTTAGAACGTAAACCCTCTAAATCCTATTTACAGTTCGAATTATTTATGAATAGGCGTGCTGCTGATTTGAATCTCACCCGCTTCGATTTTTTTCAGTGCATCTTTAACCAATTGTCTCGTTCCCTCTGAAACAGGAGCCTTATCATACATATCGAATGAACATACTCCGTCTGAAATTCCATACTCTACACGCTGACCGGCTTTAAAGTCGCCAGCAGCTGCATTTTCAATGAATTTTATAACCATTTTGTCAAAGTAATTAACTGCAGCACCTAACTCAACATTCGCTGTTGAAAATATATCGTCATAATGTGTATCCCATGCTACAAAATTGGTCTTGGTCTCTGCTGCAGCTTGTGCAGTTCCTGCGCCTGTACCACCTGCTGCCGCTGCAATTACATCACAACCTTTATCGACCAGGGCAAGTCCTAAATCTTTACCGGTTGTGGAATCGGTCCAGGTTCCGGCATAAGATACGTAATCTTTAATGTCCGGCTTTACACTTCGTAAGCCTTGCTGCCAGCCTGCAATAATTGCATTGATAACAGGCTCATCCATACCACCGACAATACCGACTTTTCCCTCTTTGGTACTAGCAGCTGCTACAATTCCAGCAAGATAAGCTGTCTGTGTACGGTTGAGGCCGAACTCTTCGATGTTTTTGTATTGGGCTATGTTTTCTATAGAACCGTCCAGACTTCCAAATTTAATGTCGGGATAGTCTTTAGCTACATTTATAGTAGCTTCGGAAGTTGAAGCATAAGTAGTTATTATTATGTCGCAGCCCGATTCGGCAAGAGCACGGATTTTGGGCTCATACTCACTGGCTGTCGTGGCTTCAATCATATTTATTTCTATTTCAGGATGCTCTTTCACATATTCCTTTACTCCATTGACAAGGTTCATAAGCCATTCCGATTGGTCAAAAGCCTGATCTGCAACAAAGCCGACTTTTATTTTATCCCCTGCCGGGCTTGGGGAATCATTTTTGCTTGAAGCGTCAGGCGCAGGAGCGGAACTGGAGCATCCTGCAATACTTACTGCTAACAGCATTACCAACAGCAACGGTGCAACTCTTTTGAATAATTTCTTCATTTTTATTCCTCCTCTGTTTTTTTATATTTTTGTGAGTGTTGCTATATACAAACCTGGCAAAAGGCCAAGATTGCTTTACTGCTTGGTTACCATAATCATTCTTTCATTTTTTTTGCGTCGGATTTTCTTTGTCAATTTCTTGTATGAAAGGGGTAATACCGCCGCCAGCAGAGCTAAAGCATATGGCAGCATCTGAAGTATTTGAGAGGGATAACCTTCTGCCGAAAGAACATTGGTTATTGCATCAGCAATACCAAAAAGTAAACTTGCCAATAATACCAATATAGGTGCAGAGTTTGTCAGGATTAAGACTGCAAGGGCTGTTAAGCCACGCCCATTCGTCATTCCTACATTAAACATATTAAGTGCTAGAGCCAACTGTGCTCCGGCTAATCCGCAAAAGACCCCGTTTAATATCAATGCAAAATAACTGATTTGTTTAGCATTAATACCGGCTGCATTTGCCGCATCCGGATTTAAACCCACGGATCTCAAAGATAAACCCAAGTTCGTTTTGTAAAGGAAAATGTAAATGATAAATGGGGCAATTAAAGACACATAAACCAAAATACTTTGATTATTAAAGATTGTACCAAGAACAGGTATATTATCAAGCCAATCAAAGTGGATTGCTTTTAAACCTAAAGTGCTAGGCAAAATATACTTGCCATTTGAATTAAAAATTGGCTTCATCAAGTACCTGGTCAGGCCACTGGAAAGAGTGATAAATGCAACTGCGCAGACAACTGCATTAACATCGAGTTCAAATACGAATATCCCATAGATGAGCATCATTATTACCGTTACAATTACTGCTATCAGAACTCCGCCTGCAACGCTGTTTGTATAGTATGCACCTGCAACGGCAGAAAAGCATCCTATAAGCGCAAAAGCATCCAAAGCAAGGTTAAAGACATTTACCTTCAGGGCAAAGAGCCCGCCCAGGGCGATTAATAGTACTGGTGCAGTTAATCTCAGAGCATTGTTTAAAAGCTGTAACTCGTTCATATAACCCCACCTGCTTTCATTTTCTTCATTAAAAACTTGCCTACGTTAATTGTGGCGAAAAGCATTACAAGACCCTGAACAACCAAAACCAATTCGGAGGGAGTATCTGTCATGACCGATAGAGAAACCGACCCGCTCTGCAATGCTCCAAGAATAAGAGATCCCAATACCAGCCCAATGGTTGACTGACTTCCGATAAGTGCTGCCGTCATCCCATAAAAACCTAGATTTTCGACAAAACCATTGTATATTCTATGATAAACACCAAAAATTTCACCGGTTGAAGAAATAGCCGAAAATGCACCTCCCAGGAATGCAGCTATAAGAATCATACGTATAGTTTTAATGCCGCTGGCTTTTGAGAACGACGGATTATAACCAATCATGCGAAGTCTGAAACCGGAAACCGAGTTCTTCATAAGGATAGCATATGCTGCTACAATTGCTAAAGCTATTATAAAGAGCACTACTCCACTTACCTCCGGATTTACCGTAATGGACATCGGTGTGGTTTTCCCTGTTGCTCCCAGACTGCTGTTATTTAGCAAGTAACTTGTCAGAAGCACAATTACATAATTCATCAGCATTGCTATTATGACCTCATCGACCCCCAATAGGAATTTAAGCACTGCAGGGATGAGACATACAAAGCCTCCAGCTAATACAGCCCCCAGAACCATTAAAGGAATCAATACCGGATTGGGGGTGTTGGGCAATAGCAGCTGAATCCAGGCAACAACCAGTGCCGCCGCATACATCTGCCCTTCCTGCCCAATATTGAAATAACCTGCTCGGCTGCAAATAGCAAAAGAAAACCCCAATAAAACTATCGGCAGAGTATATCTTATTGTGTTTTTGATACCTGATATGCTTCCGAATGCTCCTTTTAAGAGTGCCCCGTATGCTTCAACAGGATTTCCTCCGGAAAAGAACACAATCAGACCGGCTACCAAAAATGCTATTATTACTGCTATAACAGGGCCAAAAAGTTTTAAGATTTTGCTCATGCGTTCATTCTTTTCCATTAGGATATCCCTCCTTTTCTTCAGCATTGATTCCACCCATCATCAAGCCGATTTCTTCTTCTGTTATTGACTTAATATCCGTTACCTCGCCCGATGAGCGGCCTTCATACATAATGATCATTCGATCGCTTAGGGACATTAATTCTTCCAGGTCAGCCGATACAAGTAAAATAGCAGTCCCTCTTTTCTTCTGCTCCAATAGATGATTGCGTACAAAATTAATTGCACCAATATCCAATCCTCTTGTGGGCTGTGCTGTAATCAGAAATTTAGGATTCCTGCTGATTTCCCGGGCCAGGACGATTTTTTGCATATTGCCGCCGGATAGCTGCTTTACAGGATTTCTCTTACTTATTCCACGAATATCAAAGGCATCAATTAACTGTTCACACTTGCTTTCAATAGTTTTTTTATTCAGAAATCCAAAGGAAGAATACTCCGGACTATCTTCCATTCCGCATAAGACATTTTCATCCATATTTGTATCTATAGCCAGGCCTGTTGTCATCCTATCCTCTGAAATATAGCCGATGCCAAAGTCTCTTCGTTCTTTTGTGGATCGGGCGGTTATATTAGCTCCATCGAGATAAATCTCACCTCCCGACGGATTAATCATGCCAATCAAAGCATTGATTAGTTCCGTTTGTCCATTCCCTTCCACGCCGCCAATTCCCAGAACTTCTCCGGCTTTGACTTCAAATGAAAAATCTCTGAGTTTAGCCACACCATCGTCATCAAAATACCATAAATTTCTTACCTTACATACTTCTCTTCCTATTTCCATATTATGAGGGTTTTGAATCAACTGGAAATCCTGTTTGCCTATCATCGCTTTAGCGATATCGCTTTCTGTTGCTTCACCCCGGTTAAAATGTGCAACTAATTGACCTTTTCGCATAACAGTGATATGATCTGCAACGGTTATAACTTCCCGCAATTTATGTGATATAAAGACTATGGACTTTCCATCTTTCTTTAATTCATTAATAATTTCAAAAAGCTCATTTGACTCTTGAGGTGTTAGCACAGCGGTAGGCTCATCTAGTATAAGAATATTTGCACCTAGATATAGTGCTTTGATAATCTCTATTTTTTGTTTTTCCCCTACACAAAGATTCCTTATGAGAGTATCAGGAGATGCTTTCATACCAAAACGCTCCAATAGCTCACTTACCTTTTTTCTGGCAGCTTTATAATCTATGAACATTCCTTTTATAGGAGCATGTCCCAGGATAATATTCTCTGTTATGGTCATATTAGCAATCTGCATGAAGTTTTGATGCACCATACCGATTCCTAGTTTCAGTGCACCTGAAATATTATAACTTTCTTCTTTTCCATTAATATAAATTTTCCCCTCATCAGCAGCATACTGCCCATACAAAATCCGCATCAAGGTCGTTTTACCTGCGCCGTTTTCTCCGACTAAAGCGTGGGTTTCTCCTTGTTGTAGCATAAAATCAACATTATGGTTAGCGATCAATGGACCAAAACGTTTCGTTATAGATTTCATTTCTACTACATTCATATTTTATTCCCCTTCTGAAACAGAACAAATTAAAAGTATCAACTGTACCAATATTATCTATTACTGTTTTCCGCTTTCGTATTGCCGCAATCTTTTATGCTATGCTCTATTTGCCAAGCATGAGTCTTTCCAAAGCTTTCCAACAGTCAGCTATTTGTTGAGGTGCAATAACACCGAATTCAGTAATTAATGCAGTAATATTTCTTGCGGGAGTAAGATCAAAGAATTGGTTAACTATATTAATTCCATCTAAGCTCTGGAAGTCACCTTCAACAATAATTTCATCCTTAGTTCTTCGTTCTAATAGTACCTGATACCCCTCTTTTGTCCGACGATCCAATTTATATACTTCACTTGCAATGTAAACCGGTTTTTTGCAGTTTAAAGCCAGTTGGCTGATTAACGCCGTACCCATTTTATTAGCAACACTGCCGTCATAAGTAATCGTATCAGCTCCCATTATGATGCAATCTGCCTTCGGCATGAATTCCCATATAGAAGCGTCAGTCACATATGTTACCGGTACCTTCAGGCTTTGCAAAATAGTGGCTGCAAGTCTGGATTCTCTCAACGGGCGGGACTCTGTACAAATAACATTAAAGCTTTTGCCGCCTTTCACTGCTGCGGTGAAAACGCTCATCAAAGCACTGCTGTAACTATGCATCATGACTGTGTCTCCGTCTTTAATGATGTTTGCTCCATATATTCCTAATTGTTGAACTGCATTTAACGAATAACTAATTATCTGATCACATAATTCAATTACACTTTTTTGAACGTCTTTGATATTCATTTCTTCCGGCATTTTATCCAGCAGCTTATAGACTAAATCCTTTGAATTATAGATTGTTGCCATGGTGGGTTTCAATTGCAGCATTTGAGAGGAAATATTGTCAAATCTTTCCTTCAGCTCACTTTTATCCTTGAATACTTCCTGCTCTGCAGCCAGTTTGTATGCCCAGGCTGCAGCTCTTCCAAAAGGACTTCCTCCTTTTACATTCATATTCCTTATTTCATCTATAACATGTTGAGCTGAAATGAAAACAATATCTTTCATTCTTCTGTCTCTTCCTTCCTTAAATAATTGCACATTTTTTAAACTATCTTCTTAATATATTCAATCTACAAATTAAATCTGTTTTTTACATACTATAGAACCAATTTCATATACAGGCTCATCAATATCATTTTTCAAGCGCATAACATTTTCCTTATCCAGACTGACGAGAACAGCAGTAGAAGAACCGGCTGAAGTGGCTAAATCAATTTCAACAGTATCTTTTTCTTTGAAAGAGCATTGTACATATTTAGCAAGTTCATTTGATTCATACCGTACTCCCTTTGAACCGACAGGTAAGATTTCGTGTATATATTCCAACTTCGATAATTTAACAACCGTGGATATTTTAGCAATTTTTGAGTCCCTTTCACTGTACCTGTCATATATCCCGCTTTGCGGAAAACCTATGCAGGCAACAAGATCATCCGGTTTAGTTCTGCCTAGCTTTAAATATTTTCCCGATACCAGTCCAATTACCGTTACCCCGATGCCCGTTTGGGTAGTTTTCATATTATCTTCCGTGCTTCCTGTAAACTGAAGCTTGTCCCAAAGACCACATGACTCCAGTTCCTGCTTCATAATCTCTATTATTTTTTTACCCGTAGGTTCCATTTCAACACAAAGATTATTAACCACAACAAGGGGTGTAGCTCCTGAAGCAAGCACCTCCATCACAGGAACTTTTAATGCGCTCACTGCTGCCTCCTCATAGTAATTACTGTGCATATCGTTGGGTTTTTCTCCGTTGGAAGCATTTGAATCGCAGGCTATTATCATACTTATATCCCCGATTAGATCAATAACTGATAAATCTCTCACTTTCCGAACACTTGGAAACTTAGAAGTGCCCTCTGCTATCGATAATAGTTGAACATAAGATTTCTCTAATGCTTTAGACAAATCTACAGAATTAACTATCATTTATTAACCTCCTATTTTCCTAAATAAAGATTATCGTTTTAATTTGATGACAACCTTATGGCGGTCACCTCTTGTTTTTGATTCAGCATATTCAATGACATTTCCGTTCTTATCCATTACAACTCGTTTTGTTACAAAAAGAGGAAAACCTTCAGGCACTTTAAGCAGAGCGGACTCAATAGGCCCAGCAACTGAAACCTCCATTCGTTCCTCACCGTAAGCCAGAATGATTCCGGCATTTTCCAGGCTGGCATAAAGGGAAGCAGTGGAGAAATCAATATTTTCCCAATCAATGGATTGTATTTCCCTGACCGGCAGATAACTGGTACTTATTTGCATGGAGTGCCCATTGACATATCGAACACGAGAAAGTTTTAAGACCTTATCTGTAGAAGATATTTTTAACTTCTGCTCCAACTCTTCATTGGGTAGAATGATATCTTTTCCCAGCACAACTGAACTTGGTTTATCCCCTCGTGCCTGTGCATCTTCTGTAAAGCCTCTAAGAGATGGCAGTTGTTCCTCATATGAAGGGTCTGCAACAAAAGTACCTTTACCCTGGACCTTTGCAACTATGCCGGCGTATTGCAATTCTGTAATTGCAGCCCTTATAGTTGTCCTGCTGACATTCAATATTTCTTCCAGCTCTACTTCAGTCGGAAGCATGTCACCTGGCTTCATATGTTCATCTTGTATTTTGTGTTTAATATAATCCTGTACTTTTTGGTATAAAAAATTATCATTCTTCTTAACCATCTATCCTCCCACTTTCACAAATATTATAAATTTCCAGCATGACAGGTTTATCAAACATTGAAGTTAATAAAACCTAAGCCATAATATCATTTACACAATGAGATGGCAATTTGTGCTGCAAGTTTAGCATTATTGTATACTAGCTCAATATTTGCTTCCAAGCTATGTCCTTCAGTAATATTTTTGACTTTACTAAGAAGGAAAGGAGTTGACTCCTTGCCATGAATTCCTAATCTTTCTGCTTCTGTTACTGCTTCATTTATTGCATTATTTATGGTATCAAAGTCCATTGAATATTCTTCCGGAATGGGATTTGTAACAAGCATTCCTCCACGCATTCCCAGCTCCTGCTTCGTTTTAAAAGCATGTGCAATTTCCTCCGGTGTATCCATCCTATAGTCTACAGAAAATCCGCTCTTTCTAGTATAAAAAGCCGGAAGTTCACTTGTTTGGTAACCTATCACCGGAACACCCTTGGTTTCTAAATACTCTAATGTCAACCCAATATCAAGAATTGATTTAGCCCCTGCACAAACAACCAGAACTTCTGTAGTTGCCAACTCTTCCAAGTCAGCTGATATATCCATAGTTTTCTCGGCACCCCTGTGCACTCCGCCGATGCCTCCTGTAGCAAACACTTTCACGCCGGCCATGTCTGCAGCAATCATTGTTGTAGTTACAGTTGTTGCTCCATCCATTTTTCCAGCAATTACTGCTGCCATGTCTCGACGACTTACTTTTGCTATTGCCCCTCCTTTCTTTCCCAAGTAATCGATTTGCTCAGCATTTGCACCTATTACAATTTTGCCTCCCAAGATTGCAATTGTCGCAGGTATAGCGCCCTGATCCCTGATAACTTTTTCAACATTCAAAGCTGTCTCGACATTCTGCGGATAAGGCATTCCATGAGAAATAATCGTTGATTCCAAAGCTACGACAGGTTTCCCATTCCTAATTGCTTGTCTTACTTCTTCAGACACAATTAAAAAATCTTGTTTCATTTGATTTCCTCCTAGAGAGTATGCAAATTCATCATTACCTATTATTATGCATATTAATTCATAGTGATGTTTAATATTAGTTTACAAACTTATAGCTATTATGTCAATGATTTTATGAACAAAATTTATACAATTATCATAACAAATTCAAATTTTATTATAATTCATCATAACCTTAATACATAAATAGAAGATAATACATGAGGTATGAGGGTAGGGCTCTGCTCTACCCGATAGTGCCTTGCATTCTTTGAAAAACAAAAGCAAAGCGGCTGCCATCATTGGCAACCGCTTAATTTTATTCCTACGCTTTCAATCCATTTTCTTTTAAATATTCTTCAAACCTCATCTGAACTGTATCGTAAACCTTTCTTTCCTTGGACATATGCTCAGCTTCAGGAATGCTGAGATTTGCTTTCTTGTCTTCTGTCATGAAGCCCTCAGTATACAATACCTGTGAGCCATAAACATTATCTTTGCCGCATGGAGTATATACATCAATATCCTTCAATACTGCAGGATATAACCCGCCGTATGCCTTAACCTCTTTGGCTATCATTTCATCCGCCTTCTTAACTGTTTCAATAACTACTCCCATCTGTTCGCCAAGCTTAGAAAGTATATCAAAGGTATTTCTTCCGGTCAGCGGACTTATAGCAGCTTTCAGCCTTTGAAGCTTCCTGTCCGACCTTGTATAGGTCCCCTCGGACTCAGCAGCGCTGCTTACAGGAATAGCAACATCTGCAAGTTTTGCAGTCTCTGTCAGATAAAGATCCAGGCATACCGTAAATTCCAGCTTGGAAATCAGATTTTTAAGCTTCTCATCCGCTCCCGCCAGATCTTCACCAATTATAACGGCACCTTTTATTTCACCTTTTTCAATTCCTGCAAGAAGTTCATCCGCGGGAGAGACAAAGCCCATATCTAGTATTCCCTGAGTGTTAGCCTTGGAACGTGCTATGATTATACCCCTGTGCGGCTTTCCGACCTTCTCTGTAATAACAGCTGCATCAGCAATGAGTTTCATAGCTTCTTCGGAAACTGTATCCTCATCAACCACGATTATTGCTTTCTTTGCTTCGCCGTACATTTTAGCGGCTTTTGCAGCATCGGCTCTGTCTGAAGCTCCCTTAACATACTCGGCTAATGCATCAAAACCATTGGCTATCTTGTCAACCTTATCCTTGTCAGCAAATTTCTGATCAATCAGTGACTTAATGAAGCTCTTCAGGAATTCCATATCATTCTCTGCCTTCAGAGCAACATTCGCATGCTCATCCAGTCTTGTACCTGAATTACTGATTGTAATGAGTTTTGCTCTTTTTGCTGCTGCATCCTTTATATTTACTGCCAGCACATGATGGTTTTCAGAAACATCGCCTATTGTTACAATGATGTCTGTGTTGTAAAGCTCATCATAGCTGTTGGTGGAAGCGTTGCAGCCCAGTACTTTCTTTATACCGGATTCTTCCTTTATTGACATGGTCCCGGTCATTTCAGTATCCAGCTTTTCGGCAATTTTCCTTGCAGCATATGTCTCTTCATTTGTAAATTTCGGAGATATGAATACTGCTACACTGTTCTTGCCGTACCGCCCTCTTACAAGCTGCAGCTTCTTCGCAGCCAGTGCAATTGCATCATCGAATTCTGCTTCAACAGTATTGCCGTCCCTTCTTATTACCGGCTTTAACAGCCTCTTCTCATCATTGATATGATAAATGCCGAAACGGCCTTTTGCACATAAAGTATCTTCACCTTTTGCCTTATTAGGACGTGATTTGAATACCAAATCACCCTTCGACTGATAAGTTACATTACATCCAACGCCGCAGTAGCTGCATACTGAAGCTGTGTCTTCAAGCTCTACGGGTACTTGCTTCTTAATTGCTTCCTTTTCCATGCATGCTCCTGTCGGGCAAACATCTATGCAATGTCCGCAGGATATGCAGGCACTTTCTTCAAGAGGCAGTCCGAATTCAGGAATAACCACTGAATCAAAGCCTCTGTCCAAAAGTCCAAGTGCAGTTACACCTGTTACTTCTTCACAAGCCCTGAAGCACAAGCCGCAGAGTATGCACTTTTCTGAGTTTCGCTTTATGAAAGGATGTGTATCCGCTTCTTCTTCCCTGTGAGTCTCACCCTTTAATGCCTTAGTGTTGATATCATACTGTCCTATATAATTTACAAGCTTGCATTCGAAGTAGTCGTGACAGCCGCATTCCAGGCATCTGGAAGCTTCCTTAACGGCAGCCTCTTCACTGAAGGTCTCCGAAATAGCCCCGAAGCTCATTCTTCTTTTCTCAGCAGGAAATACCTTAAGGTGTTCTCTGGCTTTCTTTTCCCTGTCTGCAAAATCTTCAGGAGTTAAGTCTTCCTGCTCAATGTAGCATGGATTTGCAACAGGTTTTATTTCACCCTTCAGGTAGCTGTCGATTACATGAGCTGCATTCTTACCCTGGGCAATAGCTTCTATAGCTATCTTCGGTCCTGTTACAGCTTCACCTCCGGCGAAAATTCCCGGCATGCTGGTCTCAAAGGTGTTGGAATTGGCAGCAATTGTACCCTTCTTTGTAGTATCCAGTTCTTTCACGTTTTCTGCATTTACTCTCTGTCCTATAGCAGAAACTACAAGGTCTGCAGGGATTGTAACCTCGTCTCCGGGAATAGGTTCCGGACTTCTTCTTCCGGACTTGTCGGGAGCACCCAGCTTCATCCTCTGGCATCTTACGGCTTTAGCCCTTCCATTCCCTTCAATAACTTCTATGGGAGCAACAAGATAAGTGAATTCTACTCCCTCTTCTTCTGCTTCCTCTATTTCTATATCTTCTGCAGGCATTTCATCCCTGGTCCTTCTATAGAGGACCTGAACATGCTCCGCACCCAATCTTACTGCTGTTCTTGCTACGTCCATGGCAGTGTTTCCTCCGCCAATGACTACAACATTCTGTCCAAGATAAATCGGCTCTGCAAGGGTAGCTTTTCTCAGGAATTCAATACCACCCATTACGCCTTCCATATCCTCGCCGATACATCCCATATTCATGCTTGCCCAGGCACCTATTGCAATGAATACCGCATCATAAGTCTTCTTAAGGTAAGTTATTGTTATATCTTCCCCAAGCTTTATGTTGCATTTAAGGTCTACTCCCATTTTTGTAAGAGTATTTATTTCTGCATCCAGCAGCTCTTTGGGAAGACGGTACTGAGGGATTCCATATCTCAGCATACCGCCCGGATATGGCTTGTCTTCGTATAAAACTACCTTATGGCCCTTTGACGCAAGGAAATATGCACATGAAATTCCTGCAGGCCCTGAACCGACAACTGCAACGGTTTTGCCTGTGGACTCCGACCTATCCGGTACATAAGTCCCATTATTGATATCTATATCCCCGATAAATCTCTTAATATCTGCAATTGCTATCGGCTCTTCTACCTTTCCCCTTCTGCAGGCTGTTTCGCAAGGATGCGGACACACCCTTCCGATGCTTGCCGGCAGCGGAATAACAGCCTTAACCAATTTGATGGCTTCATCATACTGCCCATTTGCAACTAATCCTACATATCCCTGACAATCCGTATGTGCAGGGCAGGCATTTACGCAAGGTGGACGACAGTCTCCCTTATGGTCTGATGAAAGTAAAGTAAGTGCCGTCTTTCTGGCAGCAATGGTTCTTGGAGTATCTGTCTTTATTATCATTCCATTAGTTGCAGGAGTTGAGCAAGCCCTTACCAGCTTCGGATTTCCTTCCACTTCTACTACGCACATGCCGCAAGCTCCGTAAGTCTTGAGATTCTCATCATAGCATAGATTCGGAATTTCAATTCCGTTGTCCAATGCTATTTTTAATATTGTACTGCCTTCGTTGGCAGTTAATTCTCTATTATTTATATTAACTCTGACCAGTGCCATTTTATCACTTCCTTTACTATTCAACATTTATTGCACCGAACTTACAAGTGATGGCGCAGTTTCCGCATTTAATACATTTTTCCGGATCTATTCTATGAGGCTGCTTTCTTTCACCGGTAATAGCGTCAACCGGGCATTTCCTTGCACATGCTGTACAGCCAGTACACTTATCCTCAAGAATACTGTACGTAATCAGGCTCTTGCACTGTTTGGCAGGGCACTTCTTATCCCTGATATGAGCTATATATTCATCCTTAAAATATCTTAAGGTAGTAAGCACCGGATTTGGAGCAGTTTGTCCCAGTCCGCACAGGGAACCGTCTTTGATGCTGATGCAAAGCTGTTCCAGCTCATCCAGGTCTTCCATCTTGCCCTCTCCATGAGTTATTCTCTCAAGAATTTCAAGCATTCTCTTTGTACCTATTCTGCAATAGATGCATTTTCCGCAGGATTCATCACAGGTAAAATCAAGGAAAAACCTTGCCATGTCAACCATACAGGTAGCTTCATCCATAACAACCATACCACCGGAACCCATTATTGCCCCTGTCTTGTTAATGGACTCATAATCAACAGGCGTATCAATCAGCGCCTTTGGTATGCATCCTCCTGAAGGTCCGCCCATCTGAACAGCTTTGAAATCCCTGTCATTCTTAATACCGCCGCCGATACCATATATTACATCCCTTAAGGTCATTCCCATTGGAACCTCTACCAGACCGCCGTTTTTAATTTTACCGGCAAGAGCAAAAACCTTTGTTCCGTTGCTCTTTTCGGTTCCGTATGCAGCAAAAGCAGCTCCGCCTTTTCTCATTATCCAAGGCACATTTGCATAGGTTTCAACATTGTTTATGTTTGTAGGCTTTGCAAAATAACCCGATTGAGCAGGGAATGGAGGTTTGAGCCTTGGCATTCCTCTTTCTCCTTCGAGAGATGCTATAAGGGCAGTTTCTTCGCCGCAGACAAAGGCTCCTGCACCCTTCTTGATTTTTATATCAAAGCTAAACCCTGAACCCAATATGTTTTCACCGAGGAAATTGGCTGCATGGGCCTGAGCTATTGCTCCTTCAAGCCTTTCTATGGCAAGAGGATATTCTGCTCTGCAATAAATAAACCCATAGTTTGCGCCTATGGCATATCCTGCAATAATCATACCTTCAAGAAGTTCATGAGGATCTCCCTCAAGTACGCTTCTGTCCATGAATGCACCCGGATCTCCCTCGTCAGCGTTACATACTACATACTTTTCAGTCCCCTTTGCTTTCCTTGCTGCATCCCATTTGAACCAGGTCGGGAAACCGGCACCGCCTCTTCCTCTTAAACCTGATTTTTTAATTTCTTCAATTACCTCGTCAGGTGTCATTTCATTTATACATTTTTCAAGGGCTTTGTACCCGTCATTAGCCAAATAGTCCTCAATTTTCTCGGGATTGATAATACCACAGTTCTGTAAAACAACTCTGACCTGTTTTTCCAACTGCTTAAACGGCTTTTTGCCGGTTGACGCGATGTATTTTTCTATTGGTGTGCCGTTTATAATGTGCTGCTCCACAATCTCTTCCGCCATATCCGGCGTAACATTTACGTAGGTATAAACTTCGCCTTCATCATCAATTACATCTACCAAAGGCTCATAGAAGCACATTCCAATACATCCTGTCGATGTAATTTTAATATTCAGGCCCTTGGAATCAAAGCAGTTTTGCAGGGCATCCCTGACTTTCTTTCCGCCGGCTGCAATACCGCAGCTGCCGAGACCAATCCTTATCTTCAATTGGATGCACCTCCTTTTTCCTTCCGGTAAATACCTCTGATTACTTCTCTTGCACTATTGGGAGTAAGGTTGCCGTATGCTTCCCCATTAATCATCATAACCGGTGCAAGGCTGCAGCAGCCGAGACAGGCGACGTCCTCAAGGGTAAACATTCCGTCGGAGCTTGTCCCACCCGGTTCTATTTCCAGTTCATCACATATAGCTTCGCTTACCTTCTCAGACCCGTTAACATGACAAGCAGTCCCCTGGCACTGAAGTATTATATACTTGCCGGTGGGCTTCAGTCTGAATTGGGAATAAAAAGTTGCGATGCCATATATCTTTGCCTTCTTGTTTCCTGTTCTTTCAGCAATGGTTTTTAAAGCATCGAGAGGAAGGTATCCATATATACCTTGTGTTTCCTGAAGTATGCTGATAAGGCTTGCGCTTTGTCCTTCATACTTCTTAAAAACAGGCTCCAAAAGCGACAGGTCTACTTTAGTATTGCTGAAATTAGCTTCAAGTTTGTTTTCACAAGAACATGCCATGAGTAGTATCACCTCTTTAATTATGATAAATTTTATTCCTGCCCAAAAAAACCTCATTAATTTATTTTATCATTTTGTAAACACAGGGTAAATTCTTATTTTTATTTAGAACTTGCAGGTATCTGGTGAAAGCTCAGTATTCTACTGCATATCTCGCTTATTTGAGGATACCTGCTCTCTATGGCAATTATAAGTATTTCTGCAGAGAGGTTTTATCGGTTAGAGAAGCCTGTTTCTTATTATTGTAGGAGAAAAGCAGCACTGACAGAATAATCAGCAAGCTTCCTGCTGCAGCAGTATAGCTAAGTCTTTCTCCAAATATAATTATCCCGGTTATGACCCCGGTAACAGGTTCAAAGGTACTGAATATTGCAGTATCTGAAGGGCCAATCAGGTTCACGGCTTTGGAATATGCCAGAATTGCAAATGCCGTGCATATTAATGCGAGTCCGAAAATTGAAAATATTCCCGAAGGCTGCATATCAAACCTAAAGGTTCTTGTTGCAGCGCCGAATATAAAGGTTGAAGCCGCTGAGAACAGTGCGACATAGAAAGTCAGCAGCAGGCTGTCCATTGACTTGATATCCTCTTTCCCAAGCTCTATTGTATATAGAGAATAGAATCCGCCTGAAGCGAGTGCCAATATGGCTCCTGTCATACTTGCCGAAGCTTCATTTGAGCTGGCTAGTATATAGACTCCTGCAATAGACAATGCAAGTGAAATGATTTTTATTTTTCCTATTTTCTCTTTAAAAACAAAAAGTGACAATACCGTAACCAATGCAGGATAAATAAAATGCATTGAAGTTGCCAGTCCTATAGAAATGTAGTTATAGGATGAAAAAAGTGTCACGCAGGTTGCAGAATATCCTACGATGCTTATGTACGCTATCCTCCAGAAAAGTTTTTTATTTATAACAAACTTGGTTTTTCGTACAATAAGAATTCCGGATAGTATCAGTGACGCCGTAAAAAATCTCAGAAATGCAGCTGTAATCACGTTTGTGCCGGCATTATATGCATTGACTGCGAATACAGGTATAAAACCAAATGCTACAGCTGAGGAAACTGCGTAAATTATTCCATGTACTTTATTCATAAATAAGCTTCCTCTGTATATAAATTTAGTGCGGCGGCATTTTAACAATTGTGCCATAATAATTATATCCAATAAAAAGCAAGCACACCAAATTTTCAATTACAGCATACGGCAAGTTATCTCCATATTACTCCCTAATTCGACATAACAGCGCAAAAAGCACTGCATCCGTTTAAGAATGCAGCACCTAATATCCCCATCTATGCAACTTTGATTTTCCCTTCCTCGAACAGTTTTACAAAAACCTCCACCAGCTGCGGATCAAACTGAGTACCGCTGTACAACCGCAATTCATAGATAGCCTGCTCCACACTCAGCGCTTTACGGTAGGGCCTGTCAGTAGTCATTGCATCAAAAGCATCTACTATACATAAACACCTGGCTTCTATCGGTATATTTTCACCTACTATCCCTCTTGGGTACCCCTTACCGTCATATCTTTCATGGTGCCCCATTATCGCAGGGATGACTTTTATCAATCCCGGAACATGCTTAATTATGGAAATCGAAATATCCACGTGGCGCTTCATTATGTCATATTCCTCTTTTGTCAGCTTGTCGGCTTTTGTGAGTATGCTTTCAGGTATGCCTACCTTGCCTATATCATGCAGCAGCCCTGCATTCTTCACTATATCTGTTTTCTCTTCATCAAAGCCTGCAGCTTCTGCTAAAGCTACTGCGTAGCCGGATACATTTTCAGAGTGCCCGTATGTATAATGGTCCTTTGCATCTATAGTAGCTGCAAGCGCATATATGGCTGAGAAATACGCAGATCTTATACTGCTTTGCATTCTGTCCTTTTCGGAATTATGGCTGATAACATAATTAAGCTCATTATTTTTTGAATAAAGCACACTTTGATTCCTTCCGCTCCGTTTTGCTATATACATGGCACTATCAGCACACTCCAGTATTTCCTCCGCAGTTTTGCCATGCTTTGGATAGTTGGCTACACCGACACTAATTGTAAGGAACTCATAATTGTCGGAGGCATTGTAAAAATTCGTTTCAACTGCCTTGCGGATAGCTTCTATAGCCTTTAAGGATTCATAGCCTTCGATATTGGGGAATATGACAGCAAATTCTTCTCCCCCATAGCGTGCAATTATATCCTCCTGCCCGGTGGTCTGGCTTATTATTTCTGCTATTCGTGCAAGTGCCTTGTCTCCTGCCGAGTGCCCGTATAAATCGTTATACAGCTTGAATAAATCCACATCGATCATCGCAACAGAAAAAACCCCATATGTTTTATCATGTATAATCTGTCCAAGCTTCTCATGAAAATACCTGTGATTATACAACCTGGTCAGCCCGTCTGTAATAGCCAGGTATTTGGCGTCCTCATACATTTTTGCATTTTCTATTACTACTGCCGCATTGTTGACCAATGTATACAGCAGGTCCATTTCCTCTTGGGAGTATGATTCGCCGCCCTTTTTCTCAGACAGAATAAGAAAGCCTATAAGCTGCTCCCTAAGCCGCATTGGCACAATAAACTCAGTTTTAAGCTCATATAACTGCTTTTTTTCCATGCTCCACAAGCCGGTAAAGGATGGTGCGCTTTCTATATCTTCAATCGTAAGAAAGGTTTTTCCCTGGGAAAACCACTGTACTATCGGATGATTTTTTGTATATTTTATTTCACAGGTCCATTCCTCCTGAACTGAAGAGCGAAAGAGCTTATACTCATCCTTGCCCTGCCTCAGCACAAGTGATATTATTTCAGGCTGCATGCCTTTTTCTACGGCATTGAACAGTGAATCAGTCAATTCATCCAGATTAAGCACATTATTTATAATTTTACTGAAATCTTTAAGTATTGACTGATGACTCAGCTTTTCCCTGTAAAATACCCTGTCAATCCAATGCTGAAGCACATTCTTTATAGGCTGGAAAATCATGGCCAACAGAACAGCTATCGATAAAGCGATCGCTGTTGTATTATAGCCCATGAAGCTGCTTATTACCTGCTGGACTGCAAAGATAGCAATTATATATACCCCGGACAGCATAAGGGTGTATACGGAATATGCAATCCCTTTTTTTACTATAAGCTTGATTTCCAGAAATCTGTACCTGTAAATTGAGTATGCAATAAAAAGGGCATTAATAGTATTTGATGCAATGTCCAAGGGGTATTTCCCGAGGCTTGGCAGGAGGTTCGCCAGTCCTCCCGCTATTACAAGGGTTAATCCGAACATTATGTATTTTACTCTTGCATAGGGTATTTTGTTGGATCTGACCTTCTGTATTATATTAACAAATGCCAGCATCAGGTAGCAAAGGCTCCATATAGCCATCAACGAGGCCAGAGGTCCTAAAGTATAATGCAGTACATTTTTCTCTATGTAAGCATCCCTCATTATCAATCCTGTAAAATTGGATATCAGCAGTATGAAAGCAGAAAAATAGCCAAAATAGAGCTTGCCCTTCTGATTATTGGTTTCTGTGAGCGCCAAAGTGAAATGGTAGAAAATTACAGGCATGCTTATTAAGCCGACACACAGTATACGGTTCCAAAACAGCGTCCCCGGCGGGAAGTCTGTTCTCATTATGAAAGAACCAAAACTCCAGATAATCATGGAAATAATGTAGAAAGTATAGTACCGGGCTATCTTGCTTTTTCTTGACCCTAATAGAATCATCAAAAGCACCGTGTAGCATATAAACGATATCAGTGGTATAAGGATCAGGTATGAAAGAGCTCGCACAGAAAATCACCTCATTTAGCCGCACTTTACTAAAATATCTATATTTTGCCTTGAAGGATTCATCTTTGTAAGTTGATTATTGTTTAGCTGCCTGTATTTACCGAATGCACCCTTGGGAAGCAGCGTCACTCTAAGAGGATCTCTCCCCAGCAGGACTTCTATGTCCCTGTAATCTGAATCAATTTTTTGCAGGTTATCATTTATGAGATATTTCAATACACCTGCATCAGCTCTTCCGTCATTGACCTCCATATAAATGTGCAGTACCGGTTCTTTGTCCTCATACTGCTTGCAGGCAATCCAATCATGCACGGAATACCCTATTTCTTCAATGGCCCTCTCAATGGTTGCTTTGGTAATTCTCGTGAACCCTGCCAAGTCTATTATATTGGATATCCTGTCAACGAATCTTATCTGCGGAAGGCTTATCCTGTTTGCTTCATTGTTAAGCGATAGGCATTCTATAATATCTCCGACCCTGTAGCGTACAAACGCCCCTCCTCTGAATTTCGTTATTACCAGTTCATATCTCTCCTTTGGCTTTATTTCGTTTATGAGTATGGTTTTGGGAATATAGCTTCTGTCCTGTATACTTCTGATTGAATCCTTTTCGGGAATGAACTCAAGGAAATTAACATCCGGAAAGAAGGTTAACCCGCTGTCACCCCAAGTTTCTGTTGCTACAGTAGCTATTTCCGTTCCCCCATAGATTTCTATAGGACGCTTTCCCCAGTAGTACTCGATTTTCTCCTTAAAGGCATGGGTGTCGGTACCGGCACATAGTATGCCTTTTATATCCCATAAATCTTTTGGCAATATCATCTGCTTTTTTATGTTCCTTTTTACAAAAGCTTTTAGCAGCTTGTATGCCATTTTGATATTTTGGGGACGGTTAGACAGCTTTGAACTGTTTTTGGTGCCCTTGGCAAAATCCTCTCCTATTTTTACAAGCACACTGGATAAGCCGAAAAACATGTCCACTCCCTTTGCGAGAGCAAGCTCAAAGCCTACCTTGTTCCTCTCCTCAAAGCTCAAGTGCTCCGCATCCTCTATCGGAGGAAGATATTCAAAATTGATTTCATTCCTCACTCCATAAGGTGCCAGGCCTGTCAGGTAAGGGAGAGGCGCCATCCCATACAGGAACTTGTAATTCTCCCTTAATGAAAAATCACCCCGTTTTCTGCTTGTTGCCAGTATCAGGCTGGCAATAAATGCTCTTGTATGCTCTTCAATCATGCTCTCGGTATAGGGAGCCAGTTTTATTTCGTGAGTACCGCCCTTCCATGTGGTTTTTATCCAATACATTGGTTTTGCCGGAAGTGCGTCCTCAATTTTATTCAAAAGTATATCTGCATAATCCTCATAGGTGGTTAATGGAACCCTTTGCCTGAACTCCTCCACTGTTGCAGGCTTTGTGCCTTTACCCATCAGTTTCTGTCCCAGCTTGCAGCGGGAGAGCAGCTCTATCTGCTCCATGAGAAGTCTTTCCTGTATATGCATGAACTCTTTGAGGTTCAAGTCCAGGAAGCCGCAATACCTATCCCATATTTTCTCATATTCTTCCTGTCTCAGCATTTCTTCTAAATTTGTCAAGCGCATTCCTCCATTCAAATCTGCCATGCTTTTAGCTATAGCATTCCAACTTCAGTACACCGCTCCGCTTAACACCCTGATCAAAACAAGGTTGATATGCATCTCCTTATGCTTACCTTATTGGGAATCAGCATTGGAGTTGACTTCGCATAATTCTTGTAGCCCGGAAACATTTTAGGGAAGAAAAATTTATCTTCTATATACACATGAATAATATCGACGGCTGTCCATATTATGCCTGCCGGTATCAGAAGCTTCGCTCCGGTAGCATAGAAGAAAAAGAGAAACATCAGTCCGAACCACAGCACCCCGGGGTGTCTGCATAACGCATATGTTCCTGTATCTACAAGTTCACTGCTGTATTTAGCACCTCCATAGGTCTTTGAAAACGGCAATTCCAGAAAGAGTGAGTATACCAGTAAAAATGCCGCCGCAGCACACAAAATCCCTGCAGCTATTCGAAAACTTACCGGAATAGCTATTTTTTCCGATACCAGTGCCACTGCTATTGTGGAATATGCAATGAGCACAACTCCTGCCACACCCGTGACTTTTCTCTTGAAACCGGCGATTTTCAATGTATAAACATCGAACAGAAGAATGAATAAAAATCCAAGTGTTCCTGTCAAAATATACTGCATATTGCACCTGCCTTTCGGTCACTATAACTTCTGATATTTTCCATGGCTTTACCTAAATTGTCTAAATTGGCGCTTTTACTGTTTTTCGATTAATTGCTTCAAACGGCATTTAAACTTTGTAGAAAAAAAGATTCTACAAGTAATTTAGAAATCCTTTCCAGTATTGGCAGTAATCGTACAACCAATTATCACAAATAGTCACAATAATTGACAATAATAGTGCAGATTTTCGCTCCATTTTATAAGTGTTTTTCCGACTGCAATTTCTGCATGTATAACTTTTATGCGCCTTGCGCGGCTTTTCAAATGATCTTTAACTGCTTTTGCGCAAATAAGCCGGTAGTATCCTTTAGCATTTCTGATGATACCGGATTTTCTTTGTCGAATTTGGTCATACGTTTTTTCTCTTTTTCTAAAAAAAATAGAACCTCGTATTCCCGAGATCCTACTTTTCAACCATTTTTATTCTTTTCCGGTTCTATACCCTGTTCTTATCTTGAGTCCCTGCCTTTTCACGGTCTCTGAAAAGCATACTGATGGACCAAATGCCTGCTACACCTACCAAAGTATAAACCAGTCTGCTGAGGAGAGCATCCTGTCCTCCAAAGAGAGATGCTACCAGGTCAAACTGGAAAAGTCCGACCAATAGCCAGTTCAAAGCACCTACAATAACCAAAATAAGTGCTAACCTATCCATAACTTGCATACCTCCTTTCTTTTGCTTCTTTAATGAATCACAAAGTAAAAATTTCTTAGTGCTTATTTAAATATTAATTAGAGCCCTTTATCAAAATTCTATAAACCATAATATAGTATATTCATTTAAAAAATTACTATACTTTTGCTAAAACTTACATGATACAGGTTTTCAAGCTTTCTGCAAAGCTTATGTTAAAATCTTACGTTGGTTAGGATGTTTTTGTATGCTATAATATTATGTAAACTATTTTCAGATAGGAGGTTTGTTATGAAAACAAAATACGTTCAGCTCCTGAAGGGTTGTATTGCATTAATCATAACAGTGGCTGTCTTGTATATCGGACAAGCATTATGGCATAACTATGCCGTTGACTTGCCTTTAGATAAAACACTGAATGATATTGACGGGGTTTCAAATGTAACTTTGGATGATAGTTATAAAATAAATGATAATATAACTGTGTATGTCACTCTCGACGATACAGCAAATCTCCAAAAAACATACAAGGAAATCAGTAAAAGAATTGAGGAAAAGCTGAAAGGCAACCAATATACTCTTGAAATAAAAGACAATCGCTCTTCTGAGCTGGAGCAGGCATACTATGACATTCAGTATTACATTCAAAAGGCTATAGTTGATGGAGATTTTCCAATGCTTGAAGCGAAAGCCAGGGAGAAAGCCGGTTTAAAAGGGGCATCGGTCAAGGTTTATGTGGACGAACAAAATATATATCTGCAGCTTAATAAAAATAACAACTCTTTATATGCTGTAGTTGCCCGACAATCTGATAGGCTAGGAGGGAATCTTTGATGAAAAATAAGGAAATCATTGCAGGAGCAGCGGCAGGGATACTATTGTTCCTTATGCTTCAAGGAGTGAATATCCTGCCTGTTGTATTCTTTACAGGTCTGATAGGCACATTATTCTATTTCAATTACGGCAGACAGCGCGGCAATAGCAATGACTTTACTTCAGCGGAAAGAAATATTTGTACTATATCCTTTGGCGATATCGGAGGCCAGGAGGTTGCAAAAAACGAACTTTGCGAGGCCCTTGAATTCATGAAGAATGATGAACAGCTGAAGCACTTGGGAATACGCCCTCTAAAGGGAATACTGCTAAGCGGACCTCCCGGTACGGGAAAAACCCTGCTGGCTAAAGCGGCTGCACAGTTTACCAATTCTGTGTTCTTATCCGCCAGCGGTTCTGAATTTGTTGAAATGTATGTGGGTGTAGGTGCACAGAGAGTGCGCAGACTTTTTGACCAGGCAAGACAGGCGGCTAAAAAGCTCAAGAAGACCAGTGCCGTTATATTCATTGATGAAATAGAGGTGCTCGGTGGAGCACGTGGCCAGAACAACGGGCATCAAGAGCATGACCAGACCTTGAATGAGCTTCTGGTACAGATGGATGGAATATCCTCTGCTGAAGAAATAAAGGTTCTGGTAATCGGCGCTACAAACCGTGTTGATATGCTTGATTCAGCCTTGCTTCGTCCCGGCAGGTTTGACCGTCTGGTAAAGGTTGACCTTCCGGATAAAAAGGGACGCTTGCATATTCTGAAGCTTCACACAAGAAACAAGCCCCTTGCTGCAGATGTATCCATTGATGCTTTAGCAAAGGATACCTTTGGTTTTTCAGGTGCGCAGCTTGAAAGCGTAACTAATGAAGCTGCCATACTGGCTATGCGTGATACATCGGAAAAAATCACATCCAGCCATTTCAGAAGTGCTATTGAAAAGGTTATGATGGGTGAAAAGCTCGATAGGCTTCCAAGCAAGGAAGAAAAGCAAAGAATAGCCGTACATGAATCAGGTCATGCGCTGATCGGCGAGCTTAAGCTTCCTGGCTCTGTAGCCAGTGTAAATGTGGCATCCAGAAGCAATGCCCTTGGTTATGTCCGCCAGACACAGGAGAATGATATATACTTATACACCTGTGATTACCTCAAGTCAAGAATTGCAGTTGCTTTGGCAGGTGTTCTTGCCGAAGAACTGGTATTCGGCAACAGAAGTACTGGCGGCTCCAGTGATTTTAAACACGCATCCGAAATGGCAAAGCAGATTATATTCGGCGGAATGTCCGAGCTTGGAATTATCTCGGTGGAGGATATCCCAAGAGACCAGCTTCACACTGCCATCACAACCATATTAAGAGAAGCAGAAAATGAGACTCGCCAACTACTTTCAGGACATAAGAAGGATTTAAAGCAGATTGTCGAGTTATTGCTTGATAAAGAAACAATATCAGGTGACGAACTGAGACTTGTGTTAAAAAATATTAATAATTCAGAGTGTGCATAGAGAAGCTGCTGCAGCTGTAATGCCCAGCAGCTTCTTATCCTCAATTTTTTAAAATCCTAAATTTTCATATTGACATAATCTTTTCTATCCCTTATTATATACGTATGTCAATTGAATATTGTTCTATCAAGAGTGGTGGAGGGACTGGCCCTATGATACCCGGCAACCTGCGCAAGCGAGGTGCCAAATCCAGCAGCAGGACATTTCGCGGGAATCATTGTAATATTAATTCAGTTCCGCGTAAATGTTACATTGTTGTTATTGAATTTGCACTTTACCATGTATACATTCTCAAGTGCGTTCAATATAAGCTGAGAGATAGAAAAGCGTATGATATGCCTCTTCTGTTTTTCAGGAGAGGTTTTTTATAGGTTAATTTAATACTGAATATACTCTTATCAAGAGCGGTGGAGGGACTGGCCCTATGATACCCGGCAACCTGCGTAAGCGAGGTGCTAAATCCAGCAGCAAGACATATAAGCTGAGAGATAAGAGAGGTCTTAAAAGCCCTCTTTTATTGTAAAGAGAGCTTTTCATTTTGTATTAGGCGGAGGTATATAATGATAAGGATTGAAGCTTTAAGCAAGGTTTTTAAAGATAAAAACAGTGATGTCCTGGCTTTAAAGGATATTGATATAAAAATTGATAAAGGAGATATTTTCGGTATCATCGGCTTGTCCGGCGCAGGGAAATCAACACTTGTAAGGTGCATCAACAGGCTGGAGGAACCTAGCTCAGGGAAAATATACATAGATGGAATCGATATAACAGCTTTGGACAGCCATGAGCTTACAGCCTTGCGGCGCAGAATCGGGATGATATTTCAGCATTTCAACCTTATGAGCAGGAAAAGCTGCAGCAAGAATATTGCCTTTCCTTTGGAGATAGCAGGTAAGGACAAGGAATATATAAAGAGGCGTGTTGATGAGCTGCTTGAGCTGGTTGATTTAAAAGACAAGAGCAATGCTTATCCGAACCAGCTAAGCGGAGGGCAGAAGCAGCGAATAGCAATAGCAAGGGCTCTGGCGACAAAGCCTGGAATATTGCTCTGCGACGAGGCGACTTCTGCTCTGGACCCCACCACTACAAAATCCATACTAAAGCTTCTGAAAACCATAAATGAAACCTTAGGCATTACAATTGTCCTGATTACACACCAAATGGAAGTAATCAAGGAAATATGCAACAAGGTTGCAGTAATTTCTGACGGCAGAGTGGTTGAGCAGGGTAATACCTATGATATATTCTCCAATCCGGGAAATAAAGTGACAAAAAGCTTTGTAAAAGATATCAGCACAGAAATTGAAGAAGGCATGTTTGCTATTGATAATGGCAGCAAACTTATAAAGCTCACTTTCCCTAATAACAGTGCAGGAAAGCCTATTATTTCCGACATCATAAAAAAGTTTGGCATAGAAGTAAATATAATGTCAGGGCACATTAGCAATATACAAGGGAAGTCATACGGGCAGCTTGTCATAGCCCTTAAAGGAGAAGACAGCCTGCTTAACGATGCAATATGCCACTTGTCTTCCCAGAATCTCATAGTCGAGGTGATAAACTGATGAACATTTTTGAATCTGTAACCAAGCTTATAACCTTGGTGCCCGGACCCCTGGGAGAAACGATATACATGGTTTTCTTCTCCACACTCCTATCGGTGGTCTTTGGCCTTCCTATCGGCATAATCGTAGCTATCACCGAGGAAGAAAGCTTATGGGAGCATCCCTTGCTCAACAAGGTTTTAAATATATTGATAAATATAACCAGATCCTTGCCTTTTATAATACTTATGATAGCAGTATTTCCGTTGAGCAAGCTTATTGTCGGAAAAAGAATCGGAACAACTGCTGCAATAGTACCGCTCACAATTGCAGCAATACCATTCTTTGCGAGATTGGTGGAAAGCTCTATAAATGAGCTTAGTCATGGTATTATTGAGGCTGCACTTTCCATGGGTGCAAATACCCGCCAGATTGTATTCAAGGTGCTGGTGCCTGAGGCACTGCCCTCTATAGTGTCAGGCATAACCCTTACAGTAATAAATCTCATTGGCTATTCGGCAATGGCAGGCGCCATAGGCGGAGGCGGCCTCGGAGACCTTGCAATCCGGTTCGGTTATCAAGGTTTCCAGGAGGATATCATGATAGGCACCGTTATTGTTCTCGTAGTTATTGTTCAAGTTGTGCAAGGTGCTGGAAATGCACTGTACAGAAAATTACAGAAGTGATATATAATGCTGCAGCATTCATATATTTTTTCAGGCTATACTGGCCAGGTAGACTGAAGAAAGGACTAAAATTGAAATATTAAGGGAGAGAATAAAATGAAAAAAATATTAAGTTTAATATTAGCATTAACGCTAGTACTTGCTATTGCTGCAGGATGCAGCCAGGCACCAAAGGAAGAAGCACCGGCAGCAACACCAACCCCGACACAAGCCGCTGAACCAAAACCTGTTGTATTGAAAATCGGTGCAACTCCGGTTCCGCATGCTGAGATACTTAACTTTGTAAAACCATTACTCGAGAAGGAAAATATCGACCTTCAGATAGTAGAATTCCAGGATTATGTACAACCAAATACAGCTCTTGCAGATAAGGAATTGGATGCAAACTTCTTCCAGCACAAGCCCTATCTGGATAATTTCATAGAGGAAAGAAACCTTGACCTGGTTTCTGTAGCCAACGTACACGTAGAGCCGCTTGGACTTTATTCAAAAACCTTAAAGGATATCTCCGAACTTAAAGATGGCAGTACAATAGCCATCCCAAATGATGCAACAAATGGTGCAAGAGCACTGCTCCTGCTTCAGTCAAACGGTCTTATAAAGCTGAAGGACGGCATAGGAATTGAAGCAACTGAAAAGGATATCGCAGAAAATCCCAAAAACATAAAAATACAACCCGCTGAAGCAGCACAGCTTCCTAGAGTGCTTGAAGACGTAGATGGTGCAGTAATTAACACAAACTATGCACTTCCTGCAAACCTCAATCCTACAAAGGACGCGCTTATAATTGAAGGAAAGGATTCACCTTACGCAAATATAGTTGTTGTAAGAAAGGGAGACGAAAACAGACCGGAAATCCAAAAACTGGTTGAGATTCTGAACAGTGATGAAGTGAAAAAATTCTTAGAGGATAAATATGAAGGTGCCATAGTGCCCGCATTCTAATACACAAAAAAAGACTGCATAAAAAAACACCTGAAGGGCTTTGCTTATCTATTGATGATTTGCTTTGTGCTGCCGAAGGTGTTTTTTTCTTCTGTTATGTTTATCCATTCAGGCTTCCTGCCGTTGAATACTGTAATGTATCTGAAGCCCGCTGCCCTAGCAAGTTCTGTCGCTTCTATCAAGCCCTTGCCCACATCATCCGCAAAATGTGAATCTGAACCTGTAGTCAGTATCTCACCTCCGAGATCTCTGTAAAGCTTAACGACATCCAAGCCGGGCATTGTTTCCTTTGGAGCCTGCCTGAGTCCGGAAGTGTTTATCTCAATACCCTTTCCGCAGTGTATCGCAAGCTTGAGCACTTCCTTAAGAAGCTCATACTGGCAAGCCAGAGTAATATTCTTCTTATATACCGCTGCGCTGTACCTCTTAATCAAATCCAAATGTCCTATGCAATCAAAGTTGTTCCAATATATAAGCTCCTTAAGCTGTTTAAGATACATGCTGCATAGTTCTTCTTCGCTTATTTGCGAATAATCGATTTCTGAAACATCCATACCCTCGGGAAGCTTGTGTGCAGAAGCCAGAACATAATCATAGGGAAAGTCTTCAAGTATTGCACGGGAAACCTCCGGAAACAAATGCGGCTGTCCAAGCTCTACGCCTAATTTGATTTTCAGTTCGCCCTTAAATGTCTTCCTGGCTTTTGTCATATATTCCCAGTATCCCTTCTGGTTGTAAAATGAGCAATACTCATTTGAAGTGCTTGGCTCAAAGTGATCCGTTACAGCTATCTCACTGATGCCCTTGTTCATAGCGCTCTGACACAGCTCTGCTATTGTATTGTGTCCATCCGATGAAAAAGTGGAATGTACATGGTAATCTATCAAATAATTCATTCTCTCACCTCCTTTCCTTTATTATATTAACATAAGCCAGGAAAGGTTTTGTTAAGGAAATATGAAAGTAATGTTAATTATTTATTACAAATCCCACATTATTCCACCTTTGTTTTAAGCTGTTTGATTTTCTTTTGCTTTATAGCTGTCTGCAATAATCAGGCTTATATTGTGCAAATGATCGGCAATTCTCTCAAGATGATTTATTACATCCAAATACACGATACCTGCCAGTACACTGCATGTACCGGCTTCCAGCCTCTGTATATGCTTTTCTTTAAGTTCAACGGATAATTCGTCTATTTTATCTTCTCTTGCAGCAGCAAGCAGAGCTATCTCTGCATTATCTTCAGTATACGCAGTGTAGCATTCATTCATCATCAAAGTAATTTCATCGTAGAGAGTCCGCAGTTCATCCATTCCCATACAACTGAAATGCAGCTTCATTTCCATTTTCTGCTGAGCCAAATCAATTATATCCTCGCAATGGTCGCCGATTCTTTCAAAATTATTGATACTATTTATAAGCGCCGGTATCTTTGCTGACTGGTCGCTGTCAAGATCCTTCCTGGATATTTCCACGAGGTATTGAGTAATCTCAGCCTGCATGTTGTTTATCTTCTCTTCATTTTGTCTCACTATGTCAATCTTGACCCTGTCATCCTCCATGAGGCTGGACATTGAATCATCCAGCATGTTCCTGGCAACCTCTGCTGCATACACTACTTCCTGAGTAGCAACCTTCAAAGCTGCAACCGGGGTTTCGATAAGGAGCCGGTCCAGATGCTCCCCTTGAAATTCTTCGTCTCTTCTTTCAGGAATTATTTTTTCAAGGAATTTTACATAATATTTGGTAATAGGAAGGAATACCAGCGCACTTATTATATTAAAGATAGTATGTGTATTCGCTACAAGGAATGCTTTCGGCTCATGAAGCACTTCGTAGGTAAACCATTCAATTACGCCAGTAAAGGGTTTTAGAACAATAATAGCAATTAAAACACCTATTATGTTATATAAGGTATGAGCCCATGCTGTCCTTCTGGCTGCAGTGTTTGCCTTCAAACTTGCCAGCTGGGCTGTAACACAGGTTCCGATATTATCTCCGAGAGTCAGGCCTATTGCCGCCTGAAAGCTGATTAAGTCAGCGCTAAAGAGGGATATTGTTAGTGCCACTGTTGCTGAACTGCTATGTACAAGCATAGTAGCAATCATTCCTACAACTATCCCCAGGAATGGATTGTGTCCATACTGCAGAAACAACTGTCTTGCCGTTTCGCTGTCCTTTATATACGGCAAGCTTGCATTCAAAGTTTTCAACCCTAAGAACATCAAGCCGAAGCCCATCAAGGCCTGTCCCAAATTCTTTATATTCTCTTTCTTTGCAAAGGACATTATGAAAAAGCCTATTGCAACTACTGGAAGAGCTATGTAAGTCAGCTTCAACGACATCAGCTGCGCAGTAATGGTAGTTCCTATGTTGGTTCCGTAAATGATGCCCACCGCCTGGGTCAGGTTCATCATTCCTGCATTAACGAATCCTACGGTCATAACCGTAATTGCCGTGCTGCTTTGCACCAGCATTGTTATGAATGTACCTACAAAAAATGCTATGAATATGTTTTTAGTCAGCACCGAGAGAATTTTTTTCATCAATTTCCCTGATGCTTTTTCCAGTCCGCCCCCCATGAAGTCAACGCCATACATGAGCAGCGCCGTTCCACCCAGAAGGTTGAATGCTATCTGAAGTGCAACATTCTCCTGTAATAAATGATTCAAATCCGGCATACGAATCCTCCATGACCTACAATTTATTTAAAAAACCTTTTTAATTATATACTAATGGGACTTGCCGCACAATAGTTAACATATAATTTGAGAGGAATTCATAAAAATTCCGCTAAATATTTAACATAAAAAATAAGATCATATTCAAAAGTGAATACAATCTTTTTTTATACTAATTTGCCTCTTTGCAGGGAAGGCTGATGGTAAATACAGTACCTTCTCCAAATTTGCTTTCTATCTTAAGATTACCCTTATGCTCATTTATTATATGCTTAATTACACTGACTCCCAGCCCTGTACCTCTAGGCTTGGTTGTGTAGAACGGAGTCCCGACGCATGCAAGCTGTTCCTCAGTCATTCCTATTCCATTGTCTTTTACAAATACCCGCATCATATTGTTTTTCTTGTCATGCTCAGTATATATGGTCAATTTTGGATCTATTGCACCATTCATCGCGTCAAGGGCATTATCAACCATCCCCAGTATTACATTCTTTATCTGCTGGCTGCTCATTATCACGTGCTTTTCAGTGTCGGAATAATAAAACCGGGTCTTTATCCCATGCTTGTATGCATTGCTCGATATCATCATCTCCAGGGAACTCACAAGGCTGTTGATATTTGTCTCTTCAAAATTACCGCTTGTAGGTTTCGAAAACTGTAAAAAGCCTGATACGATTTCTCCTATATCATCAACTGCACTTTCCATTACTGCTGCATATTCCGGAATTTTTTCCGGTCTTGCCCTGCTTACCAGCAGTTGGCATAGTCCTTTAATAGATGCCAGAGGATTTTTTATCTCATGGACCAATCCGGCAGCCATTTGACCTATAATGGCCATTTTCTCTCTATGTATTATTTTTTCCTGTTCCTTCTCATATTCAGAAACATCCCTTCCGATAATTATCCATCCGATTTTTTCATTATCTACATCATAAATTGGTGAACTGTCCAAGCTAATTTTCTTTAAACCGCCGCTCGGTCTCAGGATAGTCCAGGTCGTACCTTTCATCATTTCAATATTGTTGATATCTATAAACTTATCGTCATTAAGATTAGATTTAAGAAGATTTGACAGATCCATAATGTCAAGTCCCAATACATCACTGCTCTTAGTGTTCGTTATTTCAAGAAATTTCTTGTTGCACATAGCTACTTTTCTATTTGTATCAAGCAAAAACACTAAATTATCTATGGAATTTAGCAGTGTCTGAGTCTGCAGCTGCATATTTTCCAAGGCCTGCGCTTTTTTTGCATCTCTGACCTCAACTACAATTCCCAATTCCAGCTTCATAATGTTAAAAATCAGCTTACATGCGCTGCCTTGTACATATTGGGGCCCCCCATAAAAAGTAACAGTTTCATCCTGAAGCTTACGGAGCTTTTCCAGCAAATCAGGCTTAGCTATGTTATACGGCGAAACTGAATCCAAAAACTGTTCGATAGTAGTTCCGTATATGCTTCTTGTATCATACCCAAAGAGGCTGTCACACTGTCTGTTGGTATAATTTACTTTCCTCTCCAAGTCAAAAGTCAGTACTCCAAAAGGTGTATTATCCAAAAGCTGCTCATAGAAATCCCTGACTTTTCTTACTTGCTTGTAAGGATATTCGATTGTTATTTTATATACACCATAGTAAATTGAGGAATAGTAAGCTGTCTTGAGTATGTGTCCCAGCAGGTACAGCGGCTTTTCCACTTCCTCGCTTAAAGCAAGGCAGATTCTTGAAGGTACAAAAAAACACAGTGCCAATATGATATACTCATATAAGGTTTTTTCCCTGTCATCAGTTACTTTTCTGAATTTAGCCACATAAACGTAAAGAACGGCAATTGCTATAGAAGACAATAAATAATCCGCATGATGCTTGGCTATTGTAATACTCGATTTACTATACAGTGCAGGAATATAATCAATGAGCTTTATTAATACTGCAAGAAAAAATGCAGTTATACCCAGCGAAAGTATCAATCCCAGCCATTTATGCATTGTACAGCCTTGGCGGTAAAAGCAAAGCAGCAGCCAAATTATAACTTCAATATACGCAATTGCCACTCCATATTTTAATGAGATGTTCATTAGAGAATTTGCTGCAGCTTCAGACATGTTCATAAAATCTGCCGGATTTACTACATGAGGCAGATTCAAAAATACCGACATCAGAGCTGCAAATCCGACCCATCGTGCAAAGCAGCCGGTTTCTGAATAAGTATTCCATATATGTACAAAAGTGAAGAGCATTAAAGAGATATCCAATATTTCAATAACTGAGTGCAGCAAGCGGTTATTATATGCCCACACCCGTGCAAAAATGATATATGAAGCCACGTATCCGAAAACAATGATTAAGGTGAAAATGCTTAATTGATAGTTTACAGCTGCAGCAGGACTACTTCTGGAAAACTGATGCAATTTAATACACCCCCGGTTTATCACGTCAAGCATTCGTATGGACAATTTATCCGTTTATACCATTATATGTATACATTATAATCTTTTGCCATATATTATACAAGCTTAGAATTAACGCTTTAAATTCCATAGCCTGCAATTTAAAGAAGGAAACCGGAATTTTGTATTATTCAGGTTTCCTTTAAGCTTTGCTATTACATTTCTACACCATTATTACATTTCTGCAGCCCTTTTCCTCTGCTGCAGCTTTCAGTTCCTCCATCAATTCATCTGACGGAACTTCAACCTTTTTCATATTATCTAAAACTCCGACAGGCCTGAACCTTATGAGCTTATACCGTATATCTGCATCCAATTCTGCAATTAACCTTCCTACTTCAGTCACATTGCGGCGGTTATCAAGTATTCCCGGAACTATGACAGTCCTGATTTCATATAGCTTGTCCATCTTTGCCAGGTATTCAGCATTCTTTATCACTATTTTGTTAGTCATACCGGTAAGCATTTTATGCTCTTCCTCATCAAAAGACTTTATATCAAGCATTGCCTTATCCATGACATCCGTCAGCCTCTTTTCCTTTGAAAAATCGATGCTGCCGTTTGTATCTACAAAGGCAGTAAGCCCTAATTCATGCACCTTCTGAAAAAGCTCTGCCAAAAACTCCTTCTGTAAGGTGCATTCACCGCCGGATACAGTTATGCCTGAAATAAAAAGCTTTACCTTCTCAATTTCCTTCACTATTTCGTCAACAGTCTTAAGTACAGCCTTAGGACTGCTTTTGCAGTCACAAGCTGCGAGACAGGCATCACAACCGGTGCAGCTTGTGGAATCCCAAACTGCTTTACCGTTCCTGCTGCTTAATGCACCTGCCGGGCACACGGATACGCAAAGGCTGCATCCGGTGCACCTGTTTATTGTCTCAGGATTATGGCAGTACATACAGCTAAAATTGCAACCCTGAAAGAATATAACTGTGCGATTTCCGGGACCATCTACCGAACTAAATGGCAGTATTCTGTTCACAAGAGCTTCAGCCATTGTGCCTTACCTTTCTCTCCAGTATCCTTGAGTTCTGCACTGCTCCAAGTCCCAATGCAACTGTGTCGTGCAGCGCCTGCCCTCCATTTTTAAGCCTTTCGATATCTGATTTTTTTACAAGATATCCGGTTATTCTTATCAAGTCGCTATCGGAAGCATAGAAGGATATATATCGTAAGCCTGCAGAAAAACCGCCTTTAATAATATCAAGCAGATAAGCTGGATTATTCTTCACCGTCTCATCAAAGCTGAACACATCTCCTATCCCTGACGGGAAGTATTTATGAAAAGGTGCGCTCTGCAGCAAATGCTCATAGATTTCCGGTTCTTCTCCAATGGGTATACGGCAGCCCGGACTGATACCGAAATCAGTTTCTATTCCTACCTGTGCATGCAGCAGAAAATGTTCATCGGTTGCTTTACAATATTGGTTGTAATGCTCCGACACCAGCTGTTGCATTTTCTCTATTATTCTTAATCCCAGAGCATTTGCAGCTTCCCCATGCCCGAATCTATCCTTAACTTCTTTTGCCCCAAGCAGATGATTCACGCATTCTGCAAGTCCGACCATACCAAACATAGCTGTAAATCTATCCTTGTACACCAGACCTTCCTTCACTAGAAAGCTGCTTTCAAAAAAGCCGCTTTCCTCTACTATAAACCTGATTCGTTGATCCATAAATCCACACATTTGAGAAACAGCTTCCGGAAGTATTTCCTCCATGAAATGCTCTGCATTATTAGCCTTTTCTGCCAACCTGGCAAGTATCAGCCTTACCAGCGTAAAGCTTCCTCCACCTATTGGCAGACCGTTGTAGCAGCTTGCTATGGAGTAATTGACGCCCAGATCGCTGACAAACATCTCATGATTTGCAAAGCTGGGCTTTGCCGATACAAGAGCTGTTTTTACCGCTTCCAGTGCAAATTCCTCCGGAGTATCACTACTGTACTTGATTGTCAGGTTGGGAACTGCGTCCTGCAGCTCTCTCTCTGCCTTTAATATCAGCCTACCTGCCTTAGTTGCTGTCGGACCGATATTTGCATGGCAAAATGAATCAGTAATGGTGCGGTCCAAATGTATAAGGAACAATCTGACGGCCCTATAAGCTTCCTCTTCATCCTCAATATACGGCTCAAGCAAAGTATCAAGGTTTCCGACATATACAGGCATTGTAGTAATTGATGGTACGTGCCTGTACAGTATCAGGAGATTGTTTGTAGCTTCCCATATGTCATTGGCTGGTTTCAGTCTCAGGAACTCGCTGCCCTGCTTCATAAACTTCTCATAGTCAGGCACAATGTAGCGAGGCCTGTACGGTGCGTTTCCCTCATTCAAATCGCATATTATGCCTTCGCGCTTATATTCCTGAACTTCTTTTGTTATAGGGAGTACATTAAGCGTATTTTCCGCAGCCCTTGCCAAGCTAACTATTTTCTGCTCATAAGTCTGCGTCCTGTCTTTGATTATATTCAATACATCACTCATTATTACACCTTCCATAAGAATTACATATTAATAATAGTTTTGATTATATTATATCATTTATTATTGTAACATGTGAATTCAAAAAACATCGTAAAGAACGATGTTTTTTTTAAAAAGGCACCACGGTAAACATGGTGCCAGCTCATAACCAATGCAAAGAATGTTACTCTATGCTCTCCATATATGCCAGAGATGGTCATTCTGGCCCCTGGCAAAGACATCCAGACGGTCTCCGCCCCAGGATACTGATGCCGGTGCTGATGTCAGTACTCCGTCAAGGGATTGCCAGCTACTCCATCTGGTTCCGTTCCAGGTTCTAAAGAGCAGGTCATTCCTCTGCCCTCTGGCAAAGACCTCCAGACGATTAACCCCGGTAGATGCTGCTGCCGGTGCAGAGGTAATCGCTCCTCCGCCAAGGTCCTCCCAATCACTCCACCTTGTGCCATCCCAATACTTATGCCATAGGGACTGATTTTGTCCTCTGCCGAATACATCAATCCTGTTCTGCCCCCAGGAGACTGCTGCCGGCGCTGAGGTCAGTACACCGCCAAGATCCTCCCACTCACTCCATCTTACTCCATCCCAGTATTTATGCCATAAGGCCTGATTCTGGCCTCTTGCAAATACATCCAGCCGGTTTGCCTGCCAGGATGCCACTGCAGGTTCAGAGGTTAAAATACCTCCAAGGTCCTCCCAAGCACTCCACCTTACTCCATCCCAGTAAATGTGCCACAAGGCCTGGTTCTGACCTCTCGCAAACACATCAATCCTGTTCGGACCCCAGGATACTGCTGCCGGTCCTGTGGTAATCACTCCACCGAGGTCTTCCCACTCACTCCAGCGGGTGCCATTCCAATATTTATGCCATAAGGCCTGATTCTGGCCTCTTGCAAATACATCCAGCCGGTTTGGTTGCCAGGAAGCAGCAGCCGGTGCGGAGGTCAATATGCCGCCCAGGTCTTCCCACCGGCTCCAGCCCTGTGGTCCGCCACCCACCACAATATTTTCAAGCACAAAGCGTATGATAGCCCTGAATATTAAATTGATCCTGGCATCCGGAACCCCTCGACCCCTCAGTATGGTAAAAGCATATGGATTATCCCTGCGCAAATCCCTTAAAAGCGCATTGGTCCTCTGTTCAGGAGTTCCGGTATAATTGTCCTGATTCCTCAATACATATCTTACGATATTTCTGAAAATATTGCGGGTATCTGCACGCCGTACCCCATACCGCTGAAGCTCCGCATAGTAGTTGTCGAACCTCTGGTTTATAAGTGCCATAATACGGTTGATATCCTGCGGCCTTTGTCTCATCCCCTCGTAATCATCCTCATCATATAATCCATATTCTTCATATTTTTCATCATCTTCATCCTGAACGTACAAATCCTCATAATAATCTTCTTCTAAAAAAACATCAAATTCCATTTCACCCTTCAGATTATAGAACGGGCACATGTAGGGCGGTTTAATGGGACACATGTAAGGATACTTATACAATTTCATTCCGTCTCCTTCCTTTTTAAATGAATTATTACATAATATGCATAAAAGCATTGAAGGGTTAAAAAATTTACAAGTTAAGCAGCAATTTATGCAGATGAAGCATATTATGTAACTGTACGTATTTGTATTATCCTGCACCAAAATATCAGCATTCCCGGAGGTCATTATGGATAATAAGTTATATGAGCAATACATCAGGAATTTTGATGTCAACCTGCTGGATTGCAAGCTTCTGGGCAGAGGGCACAATGGTATTGTATACTTGCTGCCCGACGGTAAGGTTGTTAAGATTTGCTATGGAGCCAAAAGCTGCAAAAAAGAATACGATATTTTAAAAAGAATAAAAAAGAACAGGTATTTTCCAAGGGTATACGGTATGATGGGAAATTATATGATACGGGATTATGTAGATGGAGTTACGCTCAAAAAATACATTAAAAAACATGGCTTTGACAGAGACCTGGCAATAAAGCTTATTGACCTGCTGGAAGAGTTTAAGAGGCTGAACTTTCAAAAGCTGGATATCCGCTGCAGGGATATTATGGTTAGTCTGGACGGCAGCCTGATGGTAATAGACCCCAAAAAATTTTATTCCAGAAAAAGAGATTTCCCAAGGCATCTTTCCAAAGGCCTTTATAAGCTCGGCGTACTTGATGAATTCATGGACATAGTCAGGGAGGAGAGACCAAAGCTATACAGGCAGTGGCATAAGAAAATATATGAATATATAATGGAACAGAGGAGCAAAAAAGAGACACTGTCCTGATTATTGGCACAGTGTCTCCCCTTTGAGCCTATGAGGCGCTATACAGCCTCACCTGCCAATTCTGCCACTGCAAACTGGCTGTTGTATAGCTCTGCATAGAAGCCTCCCTTGTTCAGGAGCTCATTATGGCTGCCTTGCTCAATTATAGTTCCGTGGTTCATTACCAAAATAAGATCAGCACCGCGAATGGTAGACAGCCTGTGAGCAATTACAAAACTGGTTCTGCCCTTCATCAAATTTGACATTGCTTTTTGTATCAGCACCTCTGTTCTTGTGTCAACATTGCTTGTGGCCTCATCAAGAATAAGAATTGACGGGTCTGCAAGTATCGCACGGGTGATAGTAAGCAGCTGCTTCTGTCCTTGAGAAATATTGGAGGCTTCTTCATTCAGTACTGTATTATAACCTTCAGGAAGAGTTTTGATAAAATGATGCGCGTGGGCTGCTTTTGCCGCATTTATTATATCCTCCTCTGAAGCACCCTCACATCCATATGCAATATTATCTCTTATAGTTCCATTGAAAAGCCATGTATCCTGAAGCACCATACCGAATATGGCGCGCAAAGCTCCGCGCTTCATATCCTTTATATCCACACCGTCAACCGTTATTCTTCCACCCTGAATTTCATAAAACCGCATCAGAAGATTTACAAGTGTGGTTTTTCCGGCACCTGTCGGCCCCACGATTGCAATTGTCTGGCCTTTCCTGACATCTATGTTCATATCCTCCATAAGTATCTCATCTTCCTTGTAGCCAAACCTGACATGCTCAAATCTGACTTCACCCTCAGGTGATTTGATAACTGCAGCATCAGCTCTGTCAGGTATTTCTTCCTTCTCATCCAATATCTCAAATACACGTTCAGCAGATGCCACTGTAGATTGTATAACATTAGCTATATTTGCCAGCTGGGTAATAGGCTGCGTAAAATTTCTTATATATTGTATAAAAGCTTGAATATCGCCTATTTCAATATTCCTTTTTGCCACCATAATCCCACCGACAACACAAACAATTACATACCCGATATTGTTCACGAAATTAAGCATAGGATGAATTACCCCGGACATGAATTGTGCTTTCCAGCCTACGTTATACAGCTTTTCGTTTATTTTCTCAAACTCAGCTATCGAATCCTCTTCATGCCCGAAAACCTTTACTATTTTATGCCCTGTATACATTTCCTCCACATGGCCGTTCAGCTCTCCCAGTTTTTTCTGCTGCTCGGCAAAAAACTTCTGGGACTTTTTCGCTATGAATGCAGTTATCAGAACGCTTACAGGCAATGTTACTATGGCTATCAGAGTCATTAAAGGGCTGATTGTCAGCATCATTATAAGTATCCCTGCAACCGATACAAATGAAGTGATAAGCTGTGTAAGGCTTTGCTGCAGCGTAGACGCAATATTGTCCATATCGTTTGTGACACGGCTCAGAATCTCTCCGTGGGTATGTGCGTCAAAGTACTTGAGAGGAAGCCTGTCAAGCTTTGACTTTACATCATTTCGCATATTGTAAACTGTTTTTTGGGATACGCTTGCCATTATATAAGACATTATATAGCTGAAAAGCGCACTTACTACATATAATAAGGCAAGCAGGAGCAGTATCCGTCCGATATAGGCAAAATCAATACCCGGTACAGGCTGATTCCTGATATTGTTAATTTCTGCAATGGGCAATTTCTTCTCTATAGCCATCTGCAGCTTCATGTTGTGCATATATTTTGCCATTACGCCTTCACCAAGCTTGGTTGTGGCTTTCCCCATTATCTTCGGCCCCAATATATTGAAAATAGTGCTTGCAATCGCAAATATCAGCACTGCCAGGAAATTGAATTTCTGGGGTGATAAGTATCTCACCAGCCTCTTGGCCGTACCTTTAAAGTCCTTTGCCTTTTCCACCGGCCTTCCGATGGAGCCCATAGGACCATGCCCTCTCCCAGGTCCTTGTCCTTTTTGCTGCGTCATGCTATCTCCTCCTCCGACAACTGAGAGGATACAATCTCCCTATATACCTCACAGGTATTCAATAGATCTTTGTGTCTGCCAATCCCCGCGATCTTGCCATTATCAAGTACGATTATTCTTTCGGCATCCTTTATTGTGCCGACTCTCTGTGCGACAATAATTACAGTTGATTCCGCCGTTTCTTTCCTCAGTGCGGAACGGAGATTGGCATCTGTTTTATAGTCCAGGGCTGAAAAACTATCATCAAAAATGTATATCTCAGGCTTCCTGACCAGTGCCCGAGCTATGGAAAGACGCTGTTTCTGGCCCCCTGAAAGGTTTGTGCCGCCTTGTGATATCTCTGCAGCATATCCGTCTTTCAAATCCTTTATAAATTCTTCTGCCTGTGCAATGGAAGCAGCATGCCTGATTTTCTCCTCAGAAGCATCAGCTTTGCCGTATCTGATGTTGTCAGCTATAGTTCCTGAAAACAGTACCGCAGTTTGAGGAACAAAACCGATTTTTTCCCTCAAATCCTTCTGCGCCATATCTCTTACATCCACACCATCCACCAGTATGCTGCCGCTGTCAACATCATAAAAACGTGGTACAAGACTTATAAGCGTTGATTTCCCTGAACCTGTTCCCCCGATTACAGCTGTTACCTCTCCCGGGCCTGCAGTAAAGGAAATGTTGCTGATAACCGGCTCTTCTGCTCCAGGATAACTGAAGGTTACATCTTTGAATTCCACATAGCCTTTTTGCTTATAAGCCTTACTTGGTTTATCAGTGTCATTAATCTCCGGTGCCATATCAAGCACTTCATTTATCCTTGCCGCTGACGCTTGTGCACGGGGAACCATTACATACATCATGGACAGCATTATCAATGAAAACATTATCTGCATGGCATACTGAAGAAATGCCATCATATCTCCCAGTTCCATTCTGCCGTTGCCTATTCGTATACCGGCAAACCATATTATTGCCAAAGAGGTGATGTTCATAAATAGCATCATGATTGGCTGCATTGCTGCCATAGTTTTATTTACTCTTATTGAAGCTTCAGTAAGATCACTGTTGGCCTCCGTGAACTTGTTCCTTTCTGTTTCCAGCCTGTTGAATGCACGAATAACCCTTATGCCTGTAAGGTTTTCACGAAGCACGAGATTTACCCCGTCAAGTTTTTTCTGCAAGGACTTAAACATAGGCACTACAGCAGCTGCAATGAAGCCTATCAGTACCAATAGAACAGGCAGCACAACAGCAAGAACTCCTGTCAGATATCTATCCTTGGCCAATGCCATAATGATACCTCCGATACACATTATGGGGGCATATATCATAAAACGCATACCGATAACAATAAGATTCTGAATCTGGTTGATATCATTGGTAGTCCTTGTAATCAGTGAAGACGTTCCTATTTTGTCAAATTCGTGGAGCGAATAGCTTTCAACCCTTTTAAACACATTGCTTCTAAGAAGCCTCCCATAGCCCAATGCAATTCTTGCAGACAGGTAGCTTGTAACTATTGCACAAATACTGCTTCCTAACGCTACAAGAAGCATATATCCGCCGTATCTCCATATATAGGCTGTATCGCCCTTCATCATTCCGTTATTTACTATCTCTGCCATAAGAGTCGGCAAATAAAGCTCTGCCATTGCCTGGAAAAACAAAAACAACAGGGCAAGAAGCACAGGCCTCATGAATTGCTTTAAAAACCTGAATAACCTTAACATTTATTATCCTCCCTAATCAGCTAAAACTGTATAGCAACACCTGTATAATCAGCATATCTATTGCTCATCCAATCGGTCAAATATGGCTTTCATCTCTTCTATAAGCTCATTCAGCCGCTTTACATCCTTATCACTAAACGAAGCCAGCCGTTCCACCATCTCTCCCCGGATTCTGTTGTTATGTTCGTTTATATATGCTCTGCCTTCCTCTGTCAAAGTTAAAATAATTACCCTTCTATCACTGATATCATAATTTCTTTCAATTAGACCCTCATTTATCAGCTTATCTGATATGACAGTCAAATTGGATTTCGGAACCATCATTTTTTCACTATAATAACTCATCGTTTTCCCATCTTCCCTGCTTATAAGGCATAACAGCCCCATCTGCTGCTTCGGCATTTCACAAGCAGGCCGGACCTTCATCAGCTTCCTAAACATTGAAGGTAAAAAAATCAGGATATTTTCAGCCAGTTTCTCTCTATCCAATAACCATCCGCCTCCGTATTCCAGATAATTTATTTATATTGCTATAATCATAACTTTTTATAATTATTACTTTATATAACTATATTATAATATCACTGTTATTATGAGAAGACAATGATTTTTACACACAATTTTATAGGTTATACGAAAAAAACACTGCATCATATTATTGATACAGTGTTTTTGTTCTTATGTTTATTCCGGATATAGCCTCAAGACCTGTTCCTAACAAGCCAGTGCATCTTCAAAGCGCACGTAATTCAGAAGCTTGCTTTCTTTAAAAAGCCATAAGCCTACAAAACCTTTATCTATTAATTTCTCCTGCTCCTTAAGGTTTCCAAGAGGTATGCTTAATTGCAGATCCGCTTTCCTTAGAGCCACCGGATTAAGATTCCTGTGCAGGATGAATCTCCACATTCCATCCTCCCCATCTCTTGATGTCCCGTATTTTTTCTTAAGTGCTTTTATTTTTAACCCATTCTTAATTATATTAAACAGACTGTATACATTCTGCGGCGATACAGTACAAAGCAAATGGCTGTATCCCAAATCCTTCACCATTGGTATGGCCTGCTGCAGAGTCAGGCTCTGCAGCGAGTTCCCTCTGTAGTCAGGGTGTACGACAGTTGTTTCAAGATGAGCCACGTTTGCTAATTCTTGTTTTGGCATATTTATATCATTGCCAAGATTTTTGGACGAAACACCGGGAAATCCTATATAACGGTACGCAATCATCTCTCCTGCTTTATTGAATACACCTATTACTTTTGCTCCCTGTTTCATATCATCAAGCATTTCTTCATAGGAATCCATGTACAGAACCTGCTTATTAGGAAGCTGTTCGTAGACATACTTCTGGAGTGTAATTGCGTCCCTTAGCTCTTCTGTTTTAATGAGTCTCATAACATATTCGTCCTGCTCTATTCTCTCATTCTTATGTTTAACTAATTGTCCTGTCTTTAATACCATCATATGTCGGCCTCCTTTCAAGATTCCAATTGGTTAATATACAATTATTTTCATCATGTGACAACTTATGTTATACATTTGAGTTGCCTCTTTATCTAATACTACCACAGACAACTCGTATTTGTCAACCAGGTTGTCAGTTTGGTTAAAAAAAACTGCTGTCCATAATTACAGCAGTTATTCTAAATCAATCCCGATTTACATATTTGTTTACCTTGTCGGAAATATCGGCATCATTTCCTACATAAAGGATAATGTCATTAGAGTAAAAGACCATCTTCGGCCCCGGAGACAGGTATAAATGTCCGGAACGGTTTATTCCTATAATTGTTGCACCGGTATGCGCCCAGAAACGCACCTCACCGATGGATTTTCCAATAAGCGGGCTTTTTTCAGTTATTTTCAGCTCAAGAGGATATATGATTCCGATATTTCTAAGAATCATTGCCTGTTCTATAACAGAGTCCAGCCGTTCAAGAACCGATTTT
>CAZUGK010000017.1:0-9839 GCA_964619815.1 uncultured Clostridiaceae bacterium
TGGTTGTAAAAATTCTTTGATAGAAGCCTTTCTTATTTTAGCGGAGGTGAGGTAAAAAAATATTTGCGGCAAATAAAGAAATAAAGATCATTACTTAATCACACTTATTGGACAAGACAATTTGGGGAGGGAAAAATAAAATGAAAAAGAGATTATCATTATTTTTGGCTTTATCATTAACTTTAAGTTTACTCGCAGGCTGTGCACAGAACTCGGGTCCGACTGCAACCGGCAGCTCAGCAGCTGCTTCAGATACAATCAAGGTTGGTCTGAACTATGAACTTTCCGGTAACGTTGCTACTTACGGACAAAGCTTAACCAGCGGTATAGAGCTTGCAGTTGAAGAAATCAACAAGAATGGCGGAGTACTCGGAAAACAGATAGAGCTTGTCAAGGTTGACAACAAATCTGATAACGCCGAAGCAGCAAACGTCTCTACAAGGCTTGCAACCAGGGATAAGGTTGTTGCTATATTAGGACCTGCAACTTCCGGTAACACAAAAGCTGCATCACCTGCAGCAATGCAGAACAAGGTACCTTTGATATCTGCCTCTGCAACAGCAGATGATGTAACAGTAGACAGCAACGGCAAGGTAAGGGAATTTATTTTCAAAACCTGCTTCAGTGATTCCTTCCAGGGTGTAACTATGGCAAACTTCGCTTTTAATGATTTAGCTCTTAAAAATGCAGCAGTATTAATTGATAACACAAGCGACTACAGCAAGGGTCTTGCGGAAAGCTTTAAAAAGACATATGCAGAGCTTGACGGAAAGATCCTCACTGAAGAAGCATATCAAGCAAAGGATACAGACTATAAGGCTGTTTTAACAAAAATAAAAGCTGCAAATCCTGAAGTATTATTTGTTCCGGGGTACTATGAAGAGGTTGGTTTGATTGTAAAGCAGGCAAGAGAATTAGGTCTTGATGTTCCTGTACTTGGCGGAGATGGCTATGATTCTCCAAAGCTTGCAGAAATCGCCGGAGCTGCAGCTCTTAACAAAGTATACTACACAAACCACTATTCATCCATGGATAATGCACCTGATGTTGTTAAATTCAAAGATGCATTTAAAGCAAAATATGGGAAAGAAACCGATGCATTCAACGCACTTGGATATGACCTTGGATACTTCCTTGCAGACGCTATAAAAAGAGCAGGAACTGCTGATCCTGTTAAAATCAAGGATGCTCTGGCATCAACTAAAGATTTCAAAGGTATAACCGGTACTCTTTCAATAGATGCTAACCACAATCCTGTAAAGGCTGTAACCGTACTTGAAGTAAAAGAAGGAAAACCAACATTCCTTAAGAAGCTGGAACCATAATATACGAATAATTACCAGATGCATTCAGGAGATTTCCTCCTGGGTGCATCATTTAAATTAATGAAACAATCTTTACCGCTGAGAAATTCCAATACTTTTGCTTCCTCGCACGTGGCCACCACGGGCGAACGCAAAAGGGAATTTCTAGGCGTTAAACAAATTAATGAAACAATCTTTACCGCTGAGAAATTCCAATACTTTTGCTTCCTCGCACGTGGCCACCACGGGCGAACGCAAAAGGGAATTTCTAGGCGTTAAACATTCCTAAGGGGTGATAGAAATGGAACAACTGATACAGCAATTGATAAACGGTATATCGCTTGGCAGCATATATGCATTGATCGCCCTGGGGTATACGATGGTTTATGGAATTATTAATTTAATTAATTTCGCACATGGAGATATTTATATGGTCGGAGCTTATATAGGCTTTGCTCTGACTACCTTCCTTCATTTTGGTTTCTTTCCGGCACTTATAGTATCAATGCTTGTAACCGGCTTACTCGGTGTAATAGTTGAAAAGTTTGCCTATAAGCCTATAAGAAATTCTTCAAGGATAGCTGCATTAATTACTGCAATAAGCGTATCCTTGTTTCTGGAATATGGCATGATGTATTTTGTAAAACCTGAAACCAGGACTTTTCCGGAAATTCTGCCAAATAAGCAGATAAGCCTATTTAATACAAACGCGGTCCTGGATGTTAAGAATCTTTATATAATCCTTGTAACAATTTTCCTGATGCTTATTCTTCAATATGTAATATACAAGACAAAGGTTGGAAAGGCCATGAGAGCCGTATCACTGGATAGAGATGCTGCACAGCTTATGGGCATCAATATGAACAATACCATATCCTATACCTTTGCAATAGGCTCAGCCCTTGCAGGAGCGGCAGGCGTGCTTGTAGGAACCTACTATAACTCGATTAATCCGCTAATGGGTGTAGTCCCTGGGCTTAAAGCCTTTGTTGCTGCGGTAATCGGGGGAATCGGCATTATCCCCGGAGCTGTATTCGGAGGATTTTTCCTGGGAATGACCGAGACATTGGTAAGCGCATTTGGCGGCTCCCTTTATAAGGATGCAGTTGCATTTGCAATTTTAATATTGGTGCTTTTAGTAAAACCTAACGGACTTCTCGGAAGAAATATAAAAGAAAAAGTATAAGGTATAGGGGGGTGCAGTATGAAGCTTTTAAGTAAGAAAAATATACTCAGCTTATTGGCTGCTTTGAGCATTTATGCCATAGCTGGTTTTTTAATAAATTCCGGTTTTATTGACTCATATATATTTCTGAATATTGTTCTGGTAGGAATCAACATTATACTTGCCGTCAGCCTGAATCTTATTACAGGCTTTACAGGGCAGTTTTCCCTTGGACATGCCGCGTTTATGTCAATCGGCGCATATGCTTCAGGTATAATTACTGCCAAGCTGAGTCTGCCATTCTGGGTTGGAATTGCAGGCGCCGCAATATTTGCAGCAATTGCAGGGATAATAATCGGAATCCCAACCTTAAGGCTCAAAGGAGATTACCTTGCAATAGCAACTCTTGGCTTTGGTGAAATAGTAAAAATTATCGGGCTTAATTGGGATTATATAGGCGGTGCTACAGGGCTTAACGACATACCTCAGTATACTACCTGGACATGGTTGTATTTCTGCGTTGCTGCCACAATTTTATTCATCAGCAATTTTATAAAGTCCTATCACGGAAGAGCTTGTATAGCAATCAGTGAGGACGAGATTGCAGCCGAGGCCATGGGAGTAAATACAACATTTTATAAGGTTCTTGCCTTTACACTGGGAGCCTTTTTTGCAGGGATAGCAGGTGCGCTTTATGCAAATTACTTCTATTTCCTGAAGCCTGATTCCTTTGGATTTATGAAATCAATAGACATACTTGTAATTGTTGTTTTCGGAGGAATGGGAAGCATTTCAGGTTCTATTGTGGGAGCAGTCCTTCTTACCATAATATCATTATTTCTTCAAAGTATCCCGGAGCTGCGCATGGTTGTCTATTCGGTAATTTTGTTTCTGATAATGGTCTATAGACCCCAAGGGCTCATGGGTAAGAGTGACTTTAAGCTTTTTAAGAAAAGAGGTGTTTTAAGTGCCAATAATAGAAGTAAGTAATCTGTCCAAATCCTTTGGCGGCGTAAAAGCTGTTTCTGATATCAACATGTCGATCGAAGGAGGAGAAATAATCGGAATAATTGGTCCTAACGGCGCCGGCAAAACAACCTTCTTTAATTTATTGACAGGCATATACAGCCCCAGTTCAGGGGAAATAACCTACAAGCTTGATAAGGAAGTCACATCAAAGAATTTCAAGCCTCATAAAATGACAAAGTATGGAGTTGCCAGAACCTTTCAGAATATAAGGCTTTTTAAAAACATGAGCATAATTGACAATGTGCTTATCGGATATCATGACAATATGAATTATGGAATACTGCCTTCATTGCTCCGTTTGCCTTCCTATTATAAAGAAGAGGAGAAGGCTTACAAAGAAGTCCTGAAGCTGCTTGAAATATTTAATCTTCTGGATAAAAAAGATGAGCTTGCAAGCAATCTTCCTTATGGAGATCAAAGAAAGGTTGAAATAGCAAGAGCACTTGCCGCCAAGCCCAAGCTTCTCCTGCTGGATGAACCCGCTGCGGGAATGAACCCCAATGAAACAAAGGAGCTTACAAACCTTATTACCTGGATAAAAGATGAGTTTAAGCTTACAGTAATACTCATAGAGCATGATATGTCTCTGGTAATGGGAATATGCAGCAAGATATTTGTATTTGATTACGGAACCTTGATAGCAAGTGGATCACCGGATGAGGTTCAAAATAATCCACAGGTTATCAAGGCCTATCTCGGGGGTGAGTAACAATGCTGGAATTACAGAACCTAAATGTTTATTACGGAGCTATTCATGCTCTGAAAAACGTAAATCTAAAGATCAATCAGGGCGAAATAGTCACACTGATTGGTGCCAACGGTGCCGGTAAGACAACTACTCTGCGTACAATATCAGGTATTGAAAAAGCTAAATCCGGCAAGATACTATACAACGGTCAGGAGCTTAATTCCCGCTCTGCTTCAGATATTGTAAAGCTGGGCATCTCCCATGCCCCTGAAGGAAGAAGGGTTTTTTCAACCATGAGCGTACTTGAAAACCTTGAAATTGGGGCCTTTACCAGGAATGACAAACCGCAGATAAAAAAAGATCTGGATAATGTATTTTCTTTATTTCCAAAGCTCCTTGAGAGAAAGGATCAGCTTGCAGGCACATTATCAGGAGGGGAACAGCAGATGCTTGCCATCGGGCGCGCTCTTCTTTCAAGACCGAAGCTGCTTTTACTGGATGAGCCTTCCATGGGGCTTGCACCTATAATAGTAAATGAGATTTTCTCAATCATCAGAAATATAAACAAAGACGGTACTACAATACTGCTGGTCGAGCAGAATGCCAACATGGCTCTTCAATGTGCCAACAGGGCTTATATAATTAAAAACGGGGAAATTGATATAGAAGGGGACGCTCAAACCCTTCTGAATGATGAAAAAGTTAAGAATGCCTATCTTGGCGGATAAGTAAGTCAAGAGCTAGGGTGCAGTTATCGCCCCTTAGCTCTTTAATTTTCTCAAATATTTATGTATTCGCCCGGTTTTTCGAAAATTATAGTTTCGACGAAGTTCTCCTTAACTCTCATATAGCTCTTCATTGTCGCAGCTATCCAGCAAAAACTGTCAAGCTCTCTGTACGGCAGGTGAACTGCCGCAACCTTACGTGGCTTTATATATTTTTCAATCACTTGTCTTGCCGAAGGCAGCCCAATATATGGGAATGGTACAATAAGCAAATCTATATTCTGATCAGCAAAATCCAGGCGGCTGTAGTTTTTTTCAGTAGGTTTTGCATCTCCGACATGCAAAACTCTCTTTCCTCCCATTTCTATAAGATATGCCAGGTTGCCGACATCCTCATACTCCTTTCCGTCATGAAGCATGGAAACTGATTTGATTTTAATTCCGTTTATATTAATGTCTTCTGTTCTTCCAAGGCTGTCGTCCAACTCTATCAATCTGTTGCCTTTATCATAAGGCAGCCTTTGCATTATATCCATGATAACTTTTTGAGGCGCCAACAGAAATATATCATTATTAGCCTTTAACAAACCTGCTGTGCTTTCAGCATCAAAATGATCCCCATGATTATGGGTAAATAGTAAAGCATCTATTTTTTCAAAAGGATCAGTTCCTGCAAATATAAGCTCTTTCATTTCATCAGAAGTGTTTTTGTAAATAGGCAGTTTTGAACTGCACAGCCCATCTATCAGCACTTTCTTGTCACTGCATTGCAGCATGACACCCGCATTACAAATGTATGTCAATTTACATGCTTGCTCCATTTGAGTCTCCTTCCACTTTCTTCACCAGCTATTCAAACTCGTTCGTTATGCATAAATCAATAAATTGTCTCATTGACTCCGTCAAATATTTGTTTCTGTGATGAATGATCTTAAACTGTCTTTTAAATTCAATGCCCTTAACGTATTTTTGACAAAGCAATCCGGATTTTACCTCATTTGCAACCGCACGCCCGGAAATAACCGAAACTCCAAGTCCCTCTGCAACAGCCATTTTGATGGTATCTGCATTATTGCATGCCCAAATGGCCTTCCATTTTAAATTGTTGGCAGTCATCATATCCTCAAAGGTTTTGCGGGTTCCGCTGCCCTTTTCACGGATGATGAACTTTTCCTGTTCCAGTTCTTTCGGTTCAACAGTTGAAATTGAGGCAAACCGGTGACCGATTGCACATATAAGCACTAATTCATCATCCATAAATGCACGGTTCAAAACATCAGCCGAGGTAGTTTCTCCTTCTACAAGGCCTATATCAATCTGATCGTGAAGAATCAGGCTTTCAATTTTTTCAGTGTTATCCTCAACCACTTCAATATCCGTTAGAGGGCTTGCTTGTTTAAAATTTGAGACAAGCTTAGGGAGCATGTAACCTCCGACAGTGACACTTGCTCCAATGCGGATAGGACTGTTTTGATGCAGGACTTTCATGTCATTTTCCACTTCTGTATTCATCCTGATGATGTGGCGCGCATAGCTCAGAAGCTTCTGCCCTGCCTGTGTCAGGTACAGCTTTCTTGACAGCCTTTCGAAAAGCTTAATGTCATAATGATTTTCAAGCTCAGCAATTGCCTGGCTGACTGCAGATTGCGACATAAAAAGTGCTTCCGCGGCGGAAGTCATATTCATAGTGTCACAAACAGCAACGAAGATCTTGAAATGTCTTAGAGTCAAAACAATCCAGCTCCTTTACATTACCATTTACTTATAACTATAATTAAATAATAATATTTTACTTATGCTACGTCAAGGCGTATCATAGACAAAGAGGAGGAGATGTTTTGAAAACAATAATTGACAGACTACCAGGTATAGCTCTTGCGGTAATTGTAGCTGTTCCGGCATGGCTGCTTGGAAAAGCCGTTCCTATTATCGGGAGCCCGGTTATCGGAATTATATTCGGCATGCTTTTGGCCTTTTGGAAAAGGCCGGTATATTTTAATAGCGGAATTCAGTATACCTCAAAGAAACTGCTGCAATATTCTATAATTCTTCTGGGCTTTGATATGAATCTGTTCAATGTCTTTAAGGTTGGGAGGCAGACGCTTGTTCTTATGGTATTCACACTGACAGCCGGGTTTATAACGGCTTTTGCAGCAGGTAGGCTGTTAAAGCTGAGCGGAAACACAAAAACGTTGATTGGCGTTGGTTCCGCTATATGCGGCGGTTCAGCCATCGCTGCTGCAGCACCGGTAATTCATGCCAGTGATGAAGAGGTTGCACATTCCATTTCAACCATATTTTTGTTTAATGTCATTGCCGCCTTTTTGTTCCCGTTCCTGGGGCATGTATTCGGCATGAGCGATCAAAGCTTCGGCCTTTGGGCAGGAACCGCTATCAATGATACATCATCTGTTGTCGCCGCCGGTTATTCTTTCAGCAATGCGGCGGGAAACCTCGCTGTCATAGTGAAGCTTACAAGGACTTTGATGATTGTACCTATAACACTTGCTTTGGCTTTTTATACCTCTAACAAATCTTCAGAAAGTCAAAAAGGCAGCTATAGTATTGTAAAAATATTCCCTTGGTTCGTGCTCGGCTTTGTGGCAGCCTCAGTCATTAACACATTTGTTTCCTTGCCGGTAGGCATGAGCGGCTTTCTTGCACAGGCAGGAAAATTCGTCATAGTTATGGCAATGGTATCCATTGGCCTTAATACCAATATCGTAAAACTTGTTAAAAGCGGTGCCAAACCCATTTTGCTCGGGTTTATCTGCTGGGTTGCCTTAGCAGTGACTTCACTTGCTGTGCAATATACCATCCTGAAGGTTGCCTAAGCTATGCTGCACATTATGGGACAAGGAACAGTTACCTTGTCCCAATTCTTAACAAGAGTTGCCCGTTTTATTTATTGCTGACGAAAACCTTTATAATGAAAAACTCACAAATAGTATAAATAACGAATATCATATATTACCAAAAGCTAGTGATAACCTTACTGCAAAAAATCTATAAGGAGGAGAGAAAAGTGCAGACCAATAAATCTATAGCCCGGGCGGCTCTCGTGACCGATCCGGATACCGGATACCTTATTCCGGACTATTTCGGTACTGCCAACTGGGCTTATAGTCCGCCGCTGAGAAAATTCATTGATAAAATTCCAGGATTAGGACCTGGCAGCACAAATGCTTTGGGTCAGTACATCCCGGTTGCTGTTGCCGATAAGACGACATATCCGGGCTCTGACTACTACGAAATCGCCGTAGTTGAGTTTAGAGAGCAAATGCACTCAGATCTGCCGCCTACCAAGCTCCGAGGCTATGTGCAATTGTCTACAGCGGTCGTTCCCGGTGCTCATATTCCTTTGACCCATAATGGTGTACCTGTTTTAAAAGGTGATGGTACTCAGGCTTACACTGTGGATGCGCCTCACTATATGGGGCCTGCTATTATTGCCACCCGTGACGTACCGGTGCGCATCAAGTTCTACAATCTGCTTCCTACGGGAGCCGGAGGCAATCTCTTCATCCCTGTGGATACGACTGTTATGGGGGCAGGGCATGGACCTCTGGGGCATGATGCCATGCCTATGAATTATACGCAAAACCGGGCCAACATCCATCTGCATGGCAATAATACCGTGTGGATCAGCGATGGGATACCTCACCAATGGATTACCCCGGCTGGAGAAAACACTTCCTATCCTCAGGGCGTCAGTGTAGTGAATGTCCCCGATATGGAGAATGCAGACGATCCCCGGGATGGAGCTATGACCTTGTACTACACCAACGCACAAAGTGCAAGGCTGATGTTCTATCATGATCACTCCTATGGTATTACCCGCCTTAATGTTTATGTCGGAGAAGCCGCAGCTTATATGCTGACAGACCGGGTCGAACAGGATCTTATAAATGGCACCAATGAAACCGGGGTCAATCCGGGCCTGTTAAAGATTCTTCCCGGGCTTGGGATTCCCCTTGTTATTCAAGATAAGACTTTTGTTGATGCCAACACCATCCTCAATACCGACCCTACTTGGGCATGGGGAACAACGCCAGGCACACCCTATACAGGCGACCTTTGGTACCCTCATGTATATAGTCCTGCACAGAACCCCTGGGATCCCAGCGGAGCAAACCCGTTTGGCCGTTGGATGTATGGTCCGTGGTTCTGGCCGCCTACAACCAATATACAACATGGGCCGATTCCGAATCCTTATTATGATCCTGTAAATGCACCCGAACAACCGCCGATGATGCCGGCGATGCCTTATCCCTCGATGCCAGGCGAGGCATTTATGGATACTCCCATTGTCAACGGTACTGCCTACCCCTATCTGGAAGTGGAGCCTAAGGCTTACCGTTTCCGAATCCTGAATGCTGCTGATGACCGATTCTTTAACCTGCAGATGTACGTAGCTGATCCTGACGGTCACATCTCATCATATACAGGATATCCCACAGAGGTCAAGATGATACCAGCTTGTGGAACACCGGGTATTCCTGCAGACTGGCCAAGCGGCATACCTGATCCTGCCTTAAAGGGACCGGACTGGATTCAAATCAGCACCGAAAGCGGTTTCCTGCCAGCTCCTGTGGTAATCCCCAGCCAACCGATCACATGGAACCTGAATGCGACAAATTTCAATTTTGGAAATGTCGATCAGCACTCACTCCTGCTGGGAGCTGCAGAACGAGCAGATGTCATCGTTGACTTTTCCCAGTATGCCGGAAAAACCCTTATTCTTTACAACGACGCTCCCGCAGCTTTCCCGGCGGCCGACCCACGCTATGACTATTACACGGGTAACCCGGACCTGACTGCCGAGGGTGGTGCACCCTCCACGCAGCCTGGCTACGGCCCCAACATCCGAACGATTATGCAAATCAGGGTGGCGGCTTCAACTCCCGCTACAGCATACGACATTCCTT
>CAZUGK010000017.1:9849-42818 GCA_964619815.1 uncultured Clostridiaceae bacterium
AAGCAGTGTTTGCTAAAACAGATACAAAAAGAGGCGTTTTTGAGGCTACCCATGATCCGATCATTATTCCACAGGCCGCTTACAACTCCGCTTATAACGTCAGTAATTTACCTGCTGATGCTGCCAGTGCCTGCGTCCAACTTCAAGAGTTCTCCAAGACCTTTAGTCCAATGGATGCAAACGGAAATCTTTTGCCACCTGTTACATTGAATATTGAACCAAAGGCATTGCAGGACGAAATGGGTGAAGTCTACGATACTGGGTACGGTCGGATGAGCGGTATGCTTGGACTTGAATTTCCAGCCACTAGTTCCGCCTTCAATCAATTTGTAGTCTACGGCTATGCCAGCCCGCCGGTTGATATGGTCAAAGGTACCGTGAATCTTAATGCAACTCCTATTGGCTCTCTTAATGATGGGACTCAGATCTGGAAGATCACCCATAATGGTGTGGACACCCATACTATTCACACCCACCTGTTTTCTGCACAGCTCATCAACCGGGTCGCCTGGGACGGGGCTATGATACCGCCTGATCCTAATGAACTGGGTTGGAAGGAAACCTTCAGGGTGAACCCACTCGAGCATACAATTATTGCATTAAGACCGAATATTCCTACTCCTAATCAAGTACCATTCGAGGTACCAAACAGTGTTCGTCTGATTGACCCGACGATGCCTGAGGGTACTATCCTAACGCCGCCACCACCCGCAGGATGGTTCGACCCGTTGGGAAATCCTATTAACCAAGTTACCAATCATTATGTGAACTATGGTTGGGAATACGTGTGTCACTGCCATATTTTAGCCCACGAAGAGATGGATATGATGCATTCGATGGCGTTTGCCGTTCCACCAAGAGCACCATCCAATCTAGCAGCAAATATTGTCGGTTTCCTTTTCATGAGGCGTGTAGCTTTAACCTGGGTAGATAACTCGACAACCGAGACTGGCTTCAAAGTTCAAAAATCGGTCAATAATACCGGACCATGGACTACAATAGCAACTCTGCCACCTAATTCAACTTCATATACCGATCCAATTGGTACTACAAACAACGCTTACTACTACCGGGTGGTTTCCTCATGCACTGTGGGTGATACTGGTACTCCCGGCTTCCCAACAGTGACAGCTGACTCCGAACCTTCAAACATTGTGAAGATTGGTCAAATTCAGGTTCTGCCGCCAGCAACTCCAACCAACCTGACAGCACTACGGCTAACCAGACAGAGGGTTCGCCTGACCTGGCGGGATAATGCCACAAATGAGACCGGTTTTGTAATCGAACGCTCTGATAATGGCGGAGCCTACTTCATACTTGCTACCGTTGGGCCCAGATTATTTACAGGTAATGTAAACTACACCGATAGTACTGTCGCACCTGGCAATAGCTATAATTATCGGGTAGCATCAGTAAATGAGGCAGGATTGTCAGCTTACTCGAACACGACAAATGTGAATCTGTAGCCTGCAGTACCAATTAATGTGCAATCCAACCAACTTCAGTGGTACAGGGACAAGAGGCCAGGCACCTTGTCCCTGTTCTAAATAAGAGTAATTCTATCTATTTCTTATTACCGAAGAATTTGACTATACATACCTCAAGCTCGTAGCATATAGGAGACAATAAGCCAGCCCCCCGTCACAACATTACTATAACTCACCGTAAGTTTGCTTGGTTATCAATAATCTGGTATTATATAGACGATGAATCATGTATCTGTATACTTGGAAATTTACATGTTTATAATTTACTGAAATATGTTACTTATAAAATTTCTTGATTTAAATTACATATATGTTATAATTTAGATAGTTGGAAAATATATACTTTTACAAAGCAATATTTAAACTTAATAAAGGCAAACTTACCTAAAGGTAAGGACGCAAAGCCATGGATCTAAAGGATTATTTCCCATGATTGCCAGGTTGCTAAGTTTGTGCTGTAAAAATAGATAGCATATCTTAGTGCTGTCTATTTTTTTGTTTTTATTCGGGGGAGAAGAAGGAGGCATTATGTTTAAAAATGTACACATTATTGGAGTTGGGGCATACCACCCGAAAACAAAGGTAGATAATCAACATTTTATCAATCACTTTAAAAATTATCAGCTTGAGGATCATGCAGAGGCATTAATGAACAAGTTAGGTAGAGAAACCCGAACCGTTGCTCAAAAAGGCGAAACCAGTTTATCCATGGCTGTTGAAGCGGCCATGGAGGCTTTAGACAATTCAGGGCTTTGTGCCGAAGATATTGACATTATAATCTCCGTTTCAGATACACCTGAATATCTTTCACCATGCTGTGCACTTCTCATAAAGAATAAGCTCCAGGCAAAAAATGCACATGGAGTGTTTGATATGAATGCTAACTGTATAGGTATGCTGACAGCTATGGATACTGCTGCAAGATATCTTAAAACCGATGAAAAGTATAAAAGGGTTCTCGTCGTAGGTTCACTGTTGATAAGCCCTCAGGCAAGAATGGATGATATGGTAGCATATGGCTGCACAGGAGATGGTGCTGCAGCAATCATTCTTGAGAAAAGGGAAGACACTGAGGAAAGAGGCCTGCTTGGCTCCAGGATGTTTACTGACGATGCATATTACTGGTCTATTACTATGCCAGCTTGTGGAATTTCAAAAATTGCAGATGAAGAAATAGGTAGTGAGGATAAAAAAATGCTGTGGAAGCCTTTTGACTTTGGTTTTCTGTCCGGTAAGTGGTCAGAGCTTATAACAAATCTATTAGCAGACTACGATTATATACCTGAAAATGTATCACATTATTTTATGTCACAGTTTTCAAAGGCAGATCTTGAGCTTACAATGACAAGTCTTGGAACAGATATGAAAGACTCTATTTACATAGGGAATAAATATGGCTACACAGGTTGTACAAGCCCCATCATGGCACTTGATGACAGACTTAAATCAGAGAAATTCAATAAGGACGAAATTATAATATTCTGTTCCGTTGCATCAGGATATACCATGACAGCATTATTATATAAGTGGTAGTAAATTTAAAGGAGTGTAATAATATGCAAAAAGATGGAGGTACCATAATACAATATCAGTTAAAGACATTAAAATTTGTACTTATCATATATTCAATAAGTGCTTTTCTAGCAGGGTCCTTATTTGTCATCATGAAGCTAATGGGATTCTATGAGGAAATAAGTTGGTTATCGATAGAGGTACTGTCAGTAGTAACATTTATTGAGTTAATTACCTTTAAGCTGATGTATAATATTACCATTAAAGGTGGTGAACTGAACAGAAAAGCCTTTGTTGCTTTAAAAATCGTCATTTTGATGTTTTCCTATATTAATTATCTTTTACTATGTTTTATAGTGCCCTCAAAAGAGCTTTGGATAAGTGTTTTTTATTTCATAATACTTGGGGCGCTGTTTCTTGACGGCAAAATGAATATGGCCTATCTATTGCTTGGAATAGCCTGTCAAGTTGTATTATTTGCACTTAACCCGCTGACTCTTCCGGGGAAGGAGTTTTTCGCAAGGGAAATGGTCTTAAGAGTTGTAGTTATAGGCTTAAATTCCTTCGGTATATACATTTTTACCTTCTTTGCATCAAGCTTATTAAGAACTGTTGAAAGTAATGAAGATGAACTAAAAAGGAACAATGAACACATAGTAAATTTATTTAATAAGGTATCTAAATATGCTCAGTCTCTTCTTACATCAAGCGAAGAACTGTCAGCGATCGCAGAGGAAGAGAGCAGTTCAATCGAAGAGATTGCAAGCACGAGTCAAGGAGCTGCAAAGGATGCGGATACGATGTTGAGAGATGTTACAGAAAACAACAGAATCATCAGCCAGCTTTTGAGCACAAACGAATCTATAACCGTAAAAGTAAATGATACAGAACATGAATCCTCAAAGCTTATTGAATTATCAAATCTTAATGAAGATGCTCTAAATGAAGCATTATCGATTATTACCGGTATTAAGGAAGGCATAGGCAATACCCTTGATGCCACTAATATACTGGAAGAGAAATCAAGGCAAATAGATGAGGTACTACTTATCATACGACAGATATCAGAACAAACAAATTTACTTGCATTGAATGCATCAATTGAAGCTGCAAGGGCAGGAGAACTGGGAAAAGGTTTTGCTGTTGTAGCAGAAGAAATTAGAAAACTTGCTGTGAGCACGCATCAATCTCTTAACGAAGTGGCTTCGATCACGCAGGAGTTTAAAGAAAGAGTCAGCCAAGTGGAAAGCCTCATGACTGAAAATACAGAAAAAGTAAGTCACGGCAATAACATCTTAAAGGATGTAGTACATAACGTAAAAAACATGATTGAAGGTCTTAAAGACTCCGACAGGAATATAACTGAAATAAGCAACCTTACTTATACAATGCTTTCTGAAACGCAGAATGTAGTAGAATTTAATTCAAACATCTTCGAATCAACAAGCAAAACTATAAATAATTTCAATCTTGTATTTGAATCAATCAATCAAAATCTCGCCATGAGTCAAGAACTGTACAGTAGTGCTGAAAATCTAAAGAACATAGCTGAAGATATGAATAAACTAATAAATTAAAGCATATCTCCTTTATTTTAAAAAAGCTTAGGTAACATATTCCTTGTCACCTAAGCTTTTATTCAATCTATTTCCAAACCACCAACGTTACTGCTTCACAATTAATAATATACAGGTACAGAACGTCTCAGATACAAGCCATTTTCCTTCAGATTAATATTTTTTATTATATTTCCTCAACCATTCTGTATCCTACTCCGACATCTGTTACAATATATTTAGGTTCGGCAGGATTCACTTCCAGTTTTCTTCGGATATTAGCCATGTTTACCCGGAGCGCTTGTATTTCATTTGTATAAGGCCCCCAAACTTCCTTTATAATAAAGTCATGTGTCAGCACTTTCCCTATATACTTAGAAAGCAGTACAATAATCTTATATTCAATAGGTGTAAGATGTATTTCTTTCCCGGCGATGGACACAAGCCTTTTGACATAATCAATTTCAAGCTCTCCAACATTAATTTTATCAGTTTCAGATAGACCTCCGGCTATACTCTTTTGACTATGCCGAAGCGCAGTTCTTATTCTAGCCAGCAACTCTGATGTTCCAAATGGCTTTGTAATATAATCATCTGCACCAAGGTCAAGTGCTTCTACCTTCTCACGCTCATGACCACGAGCTGATACAACAACAACTGGTATACCAGTCCATTGTCTAACTGTTTTTAATACTTCCACACCATCCATGTCCGGCAAGCCTAAATCAAGCAAAATCAAAAAGGAAGCAACCACTCCATATGCATACCCCATCGTAATCCTTGAAATAATTAAAACGGACAGGATATATACCATAATAATATTCTGATCACCAATATCAAGAGAGCGAAGGCCCATTGAAAGCAAGGTCGCTGCCGTTAAAAGGCCGATTGTTTTTAATGCGTCATACCATGACAAAAACAGATTTTTACTGATTTGCATCCTTGTTAGCTTCCGATACGGCCTTTGCGCGGGGTTGCTTGGAATGATATGAATTTCTGTGCTCGGCAGAAGAGAAATGAGTTTATCCTCAAGATCCATTTCAAATAAGCTTTTCAATGTCTTTTTTCTTCTGCTTTTCCCTATAACAATATTTGTAATGCCTGAGAGCTTAACATATCCCGCAACAACGGTTGCAAGATCATCTCCGTTGAGTGTTACGATTTCAGCACCTAACCGCTCTGCCAGATCCAAATTAGTACGAATGCTTTTCTTTTCGCTTTCTGTAAAATACTTACCCTTCATGCTTTCCACATGGACAGCTATCCACGGCGCATGAAAAGCTTCGGCGGTTCTTGCCGTCCACCTTATGCATTTAGAGGAAGACGGCGAAGGTCCTATGCAAGCCAGCAGCTTAATACTAGCCATTTTTTCCGTCATGTGCCGTTCATTTTGATTAACATGGCTGATTCTGTCTGCAGCCTTACGCATGGCAATCTCGCGGAGAAGGCGCAGATTCTCCTTGATAAAAAAATTCTTAAGAGCTGTTTCAGCTCTTTCCGGACGGTAAACTTTTCCTTCCTCAAAGCGTCTTAACAACTCGTCCGGTTCAATATCTATCAGTTTAACTTTATCGGCATTGTCAAAAATATAGTCAGGAACAGTTTCACGCACATTCACTTTAGTAATATCCTGCACGATGTCATTAAGGCTTTCGATGTGCTGAACATTTACAGTCGTATATACATCAATTCCCGCATTAAGAAGTTCTTCTATATCCTGATACCTTTTTTTATTGCGCACTCCGTAGGCATTAGAATGTGCAAGTTCATCTACCAGAATCAGCTGTGGCTTTCTTTCCAGAGCTGATTCTAAATCAAATTCTTTGAGTTGAATATTTCTATATTGTACAACCTTGGGTGGCAATGTAAGCAATCCATTCAGCAATTCCATTGTTTCAGGGCGTGTATGAGGCTCCACATAACCTACTAACACATCAATGCCGCTTTTTTGCAGTTCCTGGACATCATCAAGCATCGCATATGTCTTGCCTACACCTGCAGCATACCCAAAGAAAATTTTCAGTTTTCCTTTTTTACTTGCTTCATTGGCGTGTATATCTTCTAAAGGACCTCCACCAGGCAATCCGCTGTTGCACAAGCACTTCCTGTTCTTCACTGGTAGATGACAAGTTTGACATACCCATAGGCCTGCCTATAAGGTATTCCGGCCTTGTGAATTTTTCTGCAATCAGTGCGGAACCATAATCTTTTTGCGTTCCGTCCTTTAAAGTCACAGTTATGATGCTGCCGTTCGCTTGATCAGGAAAAAATGCCTGAGCAATACCGGTCACAATACCAGGATATATAACGCCGCATATTATTGTCAAAATAGCACTTCTCGTACTGGTCAGCCTCATAATATTAAGCGACTCAAGCTGCGGATAGATACCGAAAAACAGTACCGGAATGATGGCAAAATATTCTGCAACATCGTTTGCCACACTGAAAGTGGTCAGCGCTCCTCTTGTCATTAAAAGCTGTTTTCCTATCCTTACGATATCAATTAGTTTTGTTGGACTTGAATCTAAGTCTACCATGTTTCCGGCTTCCTTAGCGGCCTGTGTACCCGTAGTCATTGCCACAGCTACATCATTTTACAGTCGTAAAGTAATCAGCTATTGGCCCTAATGCCAACGCAGGTAAAAAGCTAAGTGCACCGATTAACAGAATTACAGCTATTAAAAGTCCCACAAACATGCCATTGCTTGTAGACAGTGTCCCATCACTTGCAGCAACTCTCTTTTTCTTTGCCAGGTTCCCTCCGAGATATATTGCTGCAACCATGGGCACAAAACGCACTATAAGCATGATGATGCCCCCTACTACATTTGTAAAAGCGGTATTCGCTGCATACCCGGCAAAGGCACTTCCGTTATTATTTGCCATAGAAGTAAATGCATATAATATTCCAGAGAAGCCGTGTGCTCCCGAGTTTGTCAACCACGAGCTTGCCTGTGGCATTAATACTGCAGCAGCGGTTCCAAACAATGTCATAAGTGGAGGAATCAGTACAATTAAGCACACCATTTTCATATCAAAGGGGTCAATCTTCTTCCCTAAATATTCCGGTGTACGGCCAACCATCAGTCCTGCGATAAACACAGTGAGGATGACAAAGGCCAGCATACTGTATAGTCCGCTTCCAACTCCTCCAAAGACAATTTCTCCAAGCTGCATTAAGAACATAAGAATCATTCCACCCAATGGCGTGAAGCTGTCGTGCATGGAGTTAACCGCGCCATTGGAGGCTGCTGTAGTTGCCGTACCCCATAAAGCTGATGTTCCCACACCATGAATTATTTCCTTGCCTTCCATATTGCCCGATACTGTCACTCCCGCAAAAGCAGGAGCAGCATATTGTTCGCTAACTGTCACGGCAGCAAGAGATAGCACAAACAATATAAGCATTGCTGTGTATATTGATCTGCCTTGCTTATTATCCTTCACCGCTTTTCCAAATGACACACACAGCGCAGCAGGTATCAGCAGAATTGACAGAAGCTGAAGCAAATTGGATAAATGCGTTGGATTTTCTAAAGGAAAGGCCGAATTAGCTCCAAAAAAACCGCCCCCATTTGTTCCCAGCTGTTTAATTGCAATTTGGCTTGCAGCAGGGCCTAATGGTATTGTCTGAACAGCACCGCTTTCCAGTACAATAATTTCTTTATATGGGCTCAGTGTTTGAACTACTCCTTGTGATACAAGAACGAGAGCTAAAACAAACGATAAAGGAATCAGTACATAAAGAGTCACCCTTGTTATATCCTTCCAAAAGCTTCCGATAGTAGTTTGTTTTTTCACGATGAAGCCTCTTATCAGCGCAAACAATACTGCAATACCTGTGGACGCAGATACGAAATTCTGTACGGTTAATCCAATGCTTTGGGTTAAGTAGGATAAGGTTGCTTCACCTGAGTATGCCTGCCAGTTTGTATTGGAAACAAAGCTTGCAGCTGTATTAAAGCAAGATCCCAGCTTGTAGCTCCCAAATGCTCAGGGTTGAGTGGTAATATACTTTGAAGCCTTTGAATACCAAAAACAAAGATAAGACCGACTATACTGAATGAGACAGCCGCAAAAGCATATTTTTTAGGGCTCATCTCATCCTCCTCCTGTATTCCCATCACTTTGTATAGCCCTCTTTCCATTGGAGCAAGTAAACGGGATAAGAACACTTTTTGTCCCGTCATAACTTTATAGATATAACTGCCAAGAGGAATTGAAAGACCAATCAACAATAAAATAAAAACAATATCCTGAATAATGATGTAGTTCATAGTTCTTCACCTCTGAATAAAACATAGAATAAATAAATAAGCAATGTCAGCTGAAATCACCAAAACTGCTCCCATAAAATTATCACTCCATTTCTTTTTTACATAAATGTCCTACATGATTGTTGTCATATACAATTACATATGAATTTTCAGCCTCTTCCTCCGGTTGATCGTCAAAGTCATTATCTCATCCAGCAGTTTCATTATAATCATATTCTAATAAAAGCGGTGTAAAGGAAAAAAGCAAAGATATAAAGATTGTATAAAGAAATAGATTTAAGATGTGATTAACTATTGCGGATATGATGTCAGGTAAGCACTTGAGAACTTAATTATAACGCAAAAATCCTCTGCTGATAGAGTTTTAACAGAGGATTTTTAGTAATTAAATTATTTTCTGATCAACACAGTCTCATCATAATAAATGGTGTGTTCCAGTTAGCATATTGGCTCTACAGAGAAGAAAAAAAACTCCCATTTTACTCCCGATTTTTTGCTTGCTTATTGACATGCAAATGCTGTGCAATTCGATTTAATATGTTTTTCACTCTGGGGCAGGTGACACGTCCCTCAACTACTCAATAGACATCATAAGGAAACCGCAGAAAGCAGCATTATCAAATTGCAGTGAAGCATCAACTTCCTTTTTAATCTGATTGATTTGTTCTCTATAAGCCCGGTAAAATTCAAAGGTTGGTTTGGAGCTGTATTTGAGTCCTTCCAATTCAAAGTACTCAATTACACCTTTAGCTGTGGTGGGTTTGATAAAAACCTCTTCATTCGGTCGATAATAAATAGGACAGGCTGTTAACAACGGCCATTTCGCCAGCTTGTATTCATTGAGCAGGTCACACATCAGCTTAAAGCCAGATTCCTGATCTCCATGCAGAAATTCCTTCAAGCCAAGGGATAGACGTTCTTTTTCATTGTCACTGAAGGCTTTTACCAAATCTCTAAATTTAGGTTTTTCAAAAATGGAAACCATTGAAGACTGGCTGACAATCTTGCTCATGGAATCAGCAATTTTATTTGGATTTTCAAATTGCTCAATTGCGAAGCTATCCTGTGCCAATTTGTTCATTTTCTCCACCTTATGCTTCTTAGCAATTTCGAGCATCAATGGGTCAGAGAAGCCACCTGGATATCGCATTAAAAATCTTTCTTCGGCTTCCTTAAGCTTTGTTCTGTTCATAACTTCATCTCCTCCATTTTTATAGAGTGTTATATTAAAAATTCATGAGAGGAATCCTTTTTTAAGGGTTCCTCTCTCAATACTTCTTTAATGCCGTTATGCACTTTACATTTGTACAACCAATAATTAACGGTAGTTATGATCCTCAGTATGCCCGAAGCTCACTCTGCTGTCTGTTACAGTTACCTTATCCAGTTCTATTCTGAACATCATCATCATACTGGGATCACCAGGCATGTCTTTCAAATATGGGTATTTTTCAAAATATAATCCCATACTTTTTTGCATTTCTTCCGGTGTTTGTACCGGGTGCACTTTTCCTGATCCTCTCACATATACTACCTGTGAAAGTTCTTCCATCGAATTGGCATCCTTATCTACTAAAATATGTACATTATTATTGTTCTGTAGTTCCTTAACCTTATTAGCCAACTTGAAAGACATAAAATATATTATTGATTCATCTTCCCTATCTGCTGCAAAATCTACTGATCTTACACTTGGTAAACCATTTTCATTGATAGTTGCAAGTCTCATTAACACGTGACTGTCTAAAATTTTTCTTACTTTTTCTCTTGTCTCCATTTTCACGACTCCTTATATCTTAATAAGTTCTTGAATATAAAATAATTAAACTCTTCCAGTGACTTTTTTGACTTCTCGATTTTGGCTTTCAACAGTACGCCCTCATAAGCAGAAACTATAAAGGATGATAGCTTTGCAGTTTCTCCAGCATCAAATTTCTCTTCTATCAATATTTGTTCAATCTCTTTTCCTAAAAATTGTGTCCAGCTAATTAAGCATTGTCTTGCGTTTTCGTTTACATCTGACAATTCCAATGCAAAATTTCCTATTGGGCAACCTCTTGTATAGTTCAATGACTCGAATCTATCGAAGTAGGCATTAAAAAATCCGTAGAGCCCCTTAATCGTTTTAGGAAAACTGTTAAAAATCGTAATTGTTTCATTAACAAAATACTTGATTACTTCTATTAATAATTCCTCTTTGCTAGAAAAATAATAATAGAAGCTGCCTTTTGGTATTCCCACTTCCTTTAGTATTGCTGATAGGCCCACACTGTTATAGCCATATTTGTGGAACAAATCTGAAGAAATTTTTATTATTTCTTCTCTTTTATCCATAATTTTCACCCCAGTCGACCGGTCGTCTACTTAAATATATCATTTTTATTCTATAAAAGTCAACACTTTGAAAATAATTCTTTATCCCTCGTATGTTCTGCGTGAAATATGCATAAGAAGTGGAAAAAAGGGACAAGGTGCCTGCCCCCTCGTCCCATGTCATCGGAATCAATGTCTCTATTAACCTGACCGTCTTTAGCTCTTCGCAAACTCAACAGCTGATTTTTGAGCTTTTTGTATAGCTTGAGACTTTATGTCCTCCGCTTTGTCAGGCATCGCCGCCATACCTTCTACCAGGATTGGCTCAGACACCTGTATCCCCAGGAAGCCGCAAATTGCATTGATGTACCTGTCGCCAAGCTCAACACTGCTTGCCTGTCCCTGTGAATAAATACCTCCTCTTGCTTGTATGTGTATGGCCTTTTTATCTGTCAGCAATCCGACAGAGCCGTTTTCAGTATATTTAAAGGTCTTTCCCGCAATACAAATAGTATCAATAAATGCTTTCATCATTGGGGGAACAGTAAAGTTCCACATAGGTGTGACAAATACATATTTATCGGCAGAAATAAACAGATTAGTCAATTCATCAATTCTTCCTACTTTCTTTTTTTCAACTTCTGTCAGTTTGTCAAAGGCAACTCCCTGCTGCAGTTTTCCCCAACCGCTGAAAACATCGGCATCAATCAACGGTATGTATTCCTTATAAACATCAAGTTCAATAATCTGATCTCCCGGGTTTTGCTTCTTGTATGCGCTGATAAACGCTTTGCCTACTGTCAGGCTATAGGAGCTTTCTTCTGATTTAGGATTTGCTGTTATATACAATACTTTTTTCATATTTTTATTTGTCCTTTCGTTACTAAATATTTTTTTTATGAAATTTACCATGTTTACCTTCCTATCTAATAATATCTTCGTTTAAATGGAATACAAAAACGCTTCTTCTACGCTGCTCACACCCCTTTGGTTAAAAATACATGAATCGGTTATTTGATTATTGTTTATTACTTACTTTATGTTAGTATATTACTATATATCATTTGCTATTGTCAAGTAAGTTTAATAAAATATTTTTGCAGTGACTTAAAATGCCTATTTTACTTTGTGTCCAAAATATGAAAGAGCCTTTAAATATTGGGAAAACGTGGAACGGCTTTATAATAAGGATGCTGAAATATATAGGCAGGCTTAAGTTTCTACCCGTACCTTTATGTTCGGTTTATATTCATAATGAGTACAGTATGTTGCAGAGAGCAATAATCTGATTCCATATAATTCCTATATTTTTACTCTTATTTATTCTTGACAAAGAAATAAATCAAGTGTTATATTGTTGATATTGAAAATCATTATCAACAATATTGGAGGTACATATGAAAATTTTTAAACTTACTACTTTACTTGCACTAGTCTTATCTGCAATCATGCTGTTTGCAGGATGCACATCGTCTTCCGGGACGGCTGCAGGCACAAAAACAGACCAAACTTCAAAAGCTGCTGAGACACCACCTGAAGTTGTTAACCTTTATACGGACAGGCATTATGATTCAGACGACAAGCTTTACAGTGCGTTTACACAGGAAACCGGGATAAAAGTCAACGTTGTAAAGGGAAAATCCGACGAGCTGATTGAAAGGCTTAAGACAGAAGGCGAGGATACACAGGCTGATCTGTTTATCACAGCAGATGTTGGACGATTGCATAAGGCAAAAGCTGCTTCCCTGCTCCAAACCATTGACAGCCAATACCTAAAGACAAACATACCCGAAAATCTGAGAGATAAAGATAACCAGTGGTTTGGGTTAACAAAAAGAGCTCGTGTTATCGTATATGCTAAAGATAGGGTAAAACCCTCTGACTTATCTACCTATGAGGATTTGACAAACCCCAAATGGAAAGGAAAAATATTGGTCAGAGGTTCAGATAGTGTTTACAATCAGACGCTTCTTGCGTCCTTTATCGAAACTATGGGTGAAGAAAATGCCAAGCAATGGGCTTCCGGAATCGTAGCAAACATGGCAAGAGACCCTAAAGGCGGTGACCGGGACCAGGCTAAAGCAATTGCTGCCGGTGAAGGTGATATTGCAATTATGAACACCTATTACTTCGGTCTCATGCTAAATTCATCCGACCCGGAAGAAAAAAAGGTCGCTGAAAAGCTTGCGATATTCTTCCCTGATCAAAACGGCAACGGTACACATATAAATGTATCCGGAGCCGGTGTTGTAAAAAGTGCTAAGAACAAGGGAAATTCAGTAAAGCTTCTTGAATTCCTGGCAAGTGAAAAAGCTCAAAAATCCTTTGCAGAAGCCAACTATGAATACCCCGTCAATAAAAACGTTGAGGCTTCTGACCTTTTAAAGTCATGGGGTTCCTTTAAAGAACAGACAATAAGCTTGACAAAACTTGGTGAATACAACGAAAAAGCGGTCAGGCTTTTGAATGAAGTTGGTTGGAAATAATGAGTATATTAACAAAACCAAATATCAGAAGAAAAGTTAGCATGCATACCATGCTGGCTTTTCTCTCAGTCATCATAATAAATCTGCCGATTATAGCCATAATTAACAGGGTTGATTTCTCTCCAAGCAGTAATTGGGAACATTTCAAACAGTACTTATTACCGGATGCAGTTTACAATACCCTGATACTTGTTGCATTGACATTGCTGCTCTCAGGTGCTATCGGAGTACTCCTAGCAACTGCTGTTACCCTTTTTGACTTTCCATTAAAGCGTTTGTTCGAGTGGCTGCTTTATATTCCAATGACCATTCCGCCTTACATCGCTGCTTATGTGTACGCAGGAATGCTGGGCTATACAGGTATAATCCAGCGCTTATCAAGGGATTGGGGTATATCCATTCCTCATGAGTGGCTCGATATTATGAATATTAGAGGTGCAGTTTTTATTTTTTCCATTACTCTATATCCCTATATTTATGGTTCATTGAGAGCCTTTCTGGAGAATCATTCCGGAAACTTTGTAGATACAGCAAGGGTGCTTGGATATAAGCCAATAATGCTTTTTATTAAAGTCATCCTTCCGTTGGTCCGCATCCCTCTCATTGGCGGGCTAATGCTGATTATGATGGAGGTTGTAAGCGACTATGGGGTGGTCAAGTACTTTAATATACAAACTGTAAGCTCTGTCATCTTCAAATCATGGTTTGGCATGGGAGAAACCGGTGTTGCTGTCCGCCTCTCTTTCTATGTCATGATCAGCATCATTGCGCTGCAGACTGTAGAAGAAGTAATAAGAGGAAGAAAAAAATACAATCTGGGCAGCGGTCGTACAAAACCAATCACTGCAATAAAGCTGAAAGGCTTCAAAGGATATGCGGTAAGCGCATTGTTAACAATATTTATTGCTATCTCATTCCTGGTACCTGTTGCTCAATTGATCGCTTGGGCAGTCCTAGCCTTCGAAAGGGTAAATCTTCCGGATTTAAGCCAGATAATTTTCGGCACCTTCTTTTACAGCACTTTGGCTGCTTTGGTTATCCTCATACTTAATATTTGGATCGCACATAGCAGAAGATGGATGTCTGCAAAATCCAGGTTTATTATGAGCAAACTGACTCAGTTGGGATATTCCATACCCGGCGCAATCATAGCCATTGGTACAATAACGGTTTTTGTCGGCTTAGACGACTGGTTGTATCCATTGTACCGTTATTTTGATCCGAATGTGAAAAAACTGCTTCTCAGTACCAGTATTATCATGCTTGTATTTGCCTTTATCGTCCGCTATATGGCAATAGGGTTCAATAGTGTAAACTCAGCCTTTGCCAAAGTCGGAGCCAAATATAACGAAGCGGCTAGAACCTTGGGAATAGGAAGAACAATGGCGATGCTGAAGGTTGAACTTCCCATGCTGAAAAACTCACTCATTGCGGGTTTTATTCTTACGGTTATCGATATTATAAAAGAGCTTCCACTTACATTGCTTTTGCGCCCCTTTAATTATAATACCCTTGCCAGCAGAGTATATGAATATGCCAATGATGAGAGAATTCATGAAGCTTCAGTACCTGCTCTCATTATTATTGCCCTGAGTACCTTGGCAGTAATATTACTTACCAGGATCAACTCTAGAAAAGGAGGATTTAAGAAAAGATGAAGCTTGTCATCGATAACTTACACTTTAGCTACAATCCAGAGGTAGGAAAGATATTCAGCGGATTTAACCTTTCTGTTGAAGAAGGTGAAATATTAGCTGTATTAGGAAGCAGCGGTTGCGGAAAAAGCACATTGCTTCGCATCATTTCCGGCTTGGAAGAGAATGCGCAGGGAACCATAAGAGTTGGTCATACAACCTTTCAGGATAAATCTACCTTTGTGCCGGTTGAAAAAAGAAATGTGGGATTTGTTTTTCAGGACTATGCCCTCTTCCCTTTCATGACCGTAGAACAAAACATTAAATTCGGCATGAAAAAGCCGTATGCTGATCGGGTAAATCAATTGCTGGAATTAACTCATTTAAACGGGCTGGAAAAAAGATATCCTCATGAATTGAGCGGAGGCCAGCAGCAAAGGGCTGCTCTAGCGAGAACTCTTGCCTCAAAGCCTTCACTGCTTCTCATGGATGAGCCCTTCAGCAACCTTGATGCAAATTTGGTGGATGAACTGCGAAAGGATTTAAAGCAAATTATAAAATCACAAAAAATAACCACTGTTTTAGTTACGCATAACAAAGCTGACGCTGATTATCTCGCCGATAAAATTGTCCAGTTATCTGCATGACTATTTTATTATCTATTAAGTAGGGACAGAGTACCTGTCCCTACTTAATAGCCATTATAAGGAAACCGCAGAAAGTGGTGGGTTTTATAAAAGCCTCTCACCCGGTCGGTAATATATGGGGCGGACCGTTAACAACGGCCATTTCGCCAGCTTGTATTCATTTTGAACTTTCCCATATATTTAGTCATGAACCAATTTATCGAAGGTTTTACCCTTATTATCTGCATGTTTGACAATAGTGTTTTGACCGGTACTTTTTTGTTTTACTTCAAAAATGTGCCTCCGACTAATGTTGTCCAGTCTGTTACAGGTCCTGGATATAATCCCATTACCAGAATCATTATAACTGAAACTACCATTACCAGCTTTAAAGAAACAGGCGTTTTGATTTTATCTGCCTCTGCATCTCCGCCGGTGAGCATTGCCCTGATGGCAGCTATATAATAGTACATTGAAACAACGCTCATTCCCATTGCAACAAATGCCAGCCATAGATAGCCCTGCCTTGCGGCTTCAGTAAAGAGATAGAACTTTCCTATAAAGCCTGCAGCAGGCGGAATTCCTGCAAGGGACATGAGGCATACTAACAGCACTGAGGAAATAAATGGGGAACGCTTCCATAACCCGGCTAAATCTTTTATATCATCCTTGCCTGTCTGGTTTGAAAAAGCCGTGATTGAAGCAAAGGCTCCAATATTTGCGAAAATATAAAGCAGCATGTAATACAGCATCGCACTTATTCCTGCCGTAGTGTAAGCCACTATGCCGAGAAGTATATATCCTGCATGTGCAATACTCGAATAGGCAAGCATTCTTTTCAAATTTGTCTGTGGAACTGCTATTATATTACCTATTACCATAGATAATACGGAAAGTGCAATTACCAGTGCCACCACAGAGCTTTGGTTTGATTGCATAACCTGCATAAGTATTTTTATTATGGCTGCAAAGGCTGCAATCTTTGAGCCTGCTGCCAAAAACGCCGTTATAGGTGTCGGAGCTCCTTCATATATATCAGGTGTCCACATATGGAATGGTGCTGCAGATATTTTAAATGCAAAACCTGAAATAACGAGCACACTTCCTAATACAGCCATAGCGTGATTGCTGCCTGTACTGAAGAAGTTAATAATGTCAGGAAAGTTCACTGAGCCGCTCAACCCGTATATGAAGCTCATACCGTACAATAACATGGCTGAAGACATTGCATTCAGGAGTACGTACTTTGTTCCTGCCTCAGTTGACTTAATGCTCTTTTTTTCAAAAGCCGTCAGTATTATGAAGGAAATCGACATAAGCTCAAGGCCAATATATAGAGTAATTAAATCATTGGCTGATGCCATTACCATCATTCCAAGTGCTGCAAAAATCATTATTACAAAGAATTCACTTCTGCCGTCTGTAAGGTTTTTAACATAGCTTACAGACATTAAGGACACTAAAGCTGCTGATATTATAAAAAGCTGCTTAAAAAATGTCGATATACTGTCGCTTACATACAAGCCCTTGAAAAAGCTTATACTTTCTCCACCGCTGTAAACAAAGGTAAAAACCAGTATACAGAGTAGTGCAAAAGCTGAGAAGTATCCTATAAGAGCCTTTTTAGCACGGGGCAGTATTAAACTCATTACCAGAACCAACACACCGAGTGCGGCAACAAGTATTTCTACTAAAATCGAATTAAAGTTCATTAGAAAAGCCCTCCTATACTTAAGGATATAAACTTCTGAGCTATAGGAATTACTCCGCTGCTAATCGTATTCATAATCAAGTTTGGGAAAATACCAAATATAAATAATACTGCGCTGAGTAATACTATAGGTATCATTTCAACACCCTTTGCATCCTCCAGGTGATCCCATTTGGCATTGCGGGGGCCGAAGAATATCCGCTGTACAACCCATAATACATATATAGCGGTTATTACTATGGCAAATATTGAAATCACAGCCAAAACAGGGTATACCTGAATTGCACCGACAAATACCGAGAATTCTGCTATGAAATTAAACAACCCGGGAAGCCCGAGGGATGCCAAACCGGCAATCATAAAAGCTACAGCAATTCTCGGCACCTGATGGGCAAGCCCGCCAAAGTCCGAAATCATCCTTGTATGAGTCTTGTCATAGAGCAAACCTACAACTGAGAAGAACAGTGCTGCCATTATACCGTGGGCAAACATCTGTGCTGCTGCACCGCTTATTGATGATGCATTAAAGGACACAATGCCTATAAGCACATAACCCATATGGCTCACGGAAGAATTTGCCACAACATACTTAATATCCTTTTGAACCATTGCAACAAATCCGATGTAAACTGCATTAACCGTTGCAAGAACTGCAATTAGCGGAGCCCAAAAAGCTGCACCCTGTGGGAAGAAGTTTATACCTGCCCGGATAAGTGCATATCCTCCAAGCTTCATAATTACACCCGCCAAAAGCATACTAATTGCTGTTGGCGCCGCAGAGTGGCCGTCCGGTGTCCATCTGTGAAGAGGAAACATTGGAACCAAAACTCCAAAGCCTACCATCATGAGCAGGAATGCAAACTTTTGAAAAGCAACATCATAGTTGATCCCCGCAAGGGTTTCTATATCAAGTGTGTGTACACCCAGTACATTTCCTGCATATACGTAAGTTGCTATAATGCCGATTAAAGCGATTGCATTTCCGGCAAGCAGATAGAGGGTATATTTCATTGCAGCATATTCCTTGTTTTTACTGCCCCATACGTTAATCAGTATAAATTTTGGAATAACCGCCATCTCAATAAACAGGAACATTAATAGCAGGTCCCTTGACATGAACACGCCAAATACTCCACCAACAAGCGCAAGCATGTAGAAGAAGAATTCCTTGACTCTGTTCTCAAGCTTCCATGAAACAAATACTCCACTAAAAAGTATTATTGATGTCAGTAAAACCATAGGCATGCTTAAGCCGTCTACTCCAAGGCTGAAATCTATTCCAAAGCCCTGAACCCATGCATACTGCTCGGCAAACTGCATTCCGCCTGCCTGACTGTCGTAGTTCAGGTAAACAGCAAATGAAAGTACTAATGCTATTCCAGCAGCTATTGCAGCTATAGTTTTAATTGTCTTATCCTTATCTTCCGGTACAAATAAAAGTGCTATTGCTCCTAATATTGGAGCTAACATTATTATAAAAAGAATATGAAATCCCATTACTTCAGAGCACCTCCCATCAAAGGAGTGGACATAACTATAACAATTATAACCACTGCAGTAAATATTACCAGGGCATAGCTTTGCAGATAGCCTGTCTGAACAACACGGGCTTTTTTACCTGTAAATCCGATAAGCCTGGCAAATCCATCGAAAATCCCATCGATGACGTTATGTTCAATCCAGTCGAAGGCTCTTCCTGCAACCAGCATAATGCTGTTAAATGCCCAGTTATATAAATTATCAATATAGAATTTGTTGTATAAAAGCTTGTACAGCCCGTTCCATTTCTCAGCAAGGGCGGCAGTGTCAACAACCTTCTTAGAATAAAGCAGCCATGCAGTAAATATTCCGGCCAAAGCAACCAAGGTTGAAACCCCTGCTACTGCCATATTAACATGCGGAACCTCAGCTTCCTCAAAGAATATGAATGTACCGAAGCTTTTTCCAAAGGTTTCGTAAAACCATGGTGAATTTGCAAAACCGCTGAATACCGACATAATTGCCAGAAGTATCAGAGGCAATGTCATTACCCATCCTGATTCGTGGGCATGATAGTCTGAACGCTTCTTTCCGAAGAAAGCTGTAAAAATCAATCTGAACATATAGAAGGCTGTCATAAACGCCACTACAGTTCCTATAATATAAAGCCCTGTATGACCGCTTGTCAGAGCAGCGCTTAGTATCTCATCCTTACTCCAGAAGCCTGCCAGTGGGAATATGCCGGCTAATGCAAGAGCACCTATGACAAATGTCCAGGTTGTTATTGGCATCTTAGATTTAAGATTGCCCATTTTGAAAATATTCTGTTCATCAAGAGCATGAATAACACTTCCTGCTCCAAGGAACAGAAGCGCCTTGAAAAATGCATGGGTTGTCAGATGGAACATTCCTGCCGTCAGGCTTCCGAGTCCCATAGCCATAACCATGTATCCAAGCTGGCTTAAGGTTGAAAAAGCAAGAATCTTTTTAATATCGTCCTGTACCAGGGCAATTGCTGCTGCAAAGATTGCAGTAAATCCGCCAATATAAGCCATTGCCGTAAGTACAGCGGGTACACTTTCAAAAAGTATAAAGCCTCTCGCAATTAAATAAACACCTGCTGCAACCATTGTTGCCGCGTGGATAAGAGCACTTACCGGAGTCGGACCCTCCATTGCATCCGGAAGCCAGACATGAAGCGGAAACTGAGCTGATTTACCTATCGGCCCTACAAATATCAGTGCGGCTATAAGTCCTAAGCCCGCTCCTTCTGCACCGGGTATCAAGCCTGAAAGCTCTCCGAAATTAAATGTACCGAATTTAACAAATAATAAAATAATACCTACCATAAATCCAAAGTCTGCCCACCTGTTGGTAATAAACGCCTTTTTGCTTGCATCGGCAGCAGACGGCTTGTGGTACCAAAAGCCAATCATAAGATATGAACAAAGCCCTACAAGCTCCCAAAACGCAAACATTTCAAAGTAGTTATTGGATAATACAAGTCCAAGCATTGAGAAGGTAAACAAGGATACATATGCAAAGTATCTTGAAAATCCCCCATCGCCTTTCATGTATCCTAAGGAATATAGTATTACAAGGGTTGCAACGAAGGTTACTATTACAAGCATCAAGGATGATAGAGGATCTATCAGTAGTCCCATCTGTATCTCAAGACCCCTGAAGGAGCCCATTGATGGGATGCTGAGCCAATTTACAGCTACCTCCTGTGCTTTTGCTCCTGACATCATTTCAATAAATATTCTTATTGAAAGAAAAGCAGAGCCTGCCACTGACGCCAAGGCTACCATTGCGCTGAGCAGCTTGGCCTTCCTGGTCAGAAACACAATTACCATAAAGGATAAAAGTGGCAACAATATAGTAAATAATGCATTTTCAGCCATTAATTTTCACCTGCCTTATCGTAATCTACCATTTTAAGAAGTCTATATCATCTACAGTAGTGGAATTTCTGTGGCGGTACAGCGATATAATTATCGCAAGTCCCACAGCTACCTCGCAGGCAGCAACAGCAATTACAAAAATTGCAAATGTATGTCCTGCCAGTACATCAGGTTTTAGAAAGTGATTAAAAGCTACAAGATTTATATTTACCGAATTCAGCATAAGCTCGATGCTCATAAAAACCGATATGGCATTTTTTTTCGAAACCGCACCATATAAACCTATGCAAAAAAGAATTGCTGCCAGAATCAAATAATGCTGCAGAGTAATCATCTTGTATTCTTCACCCCTTTTCCAATTACTATCGCTCCTATAGTTGAAACCAGAAGCAGCACGCCTGCCACCTGGAACGCTATCGCGTAATCATTGAGCAGAAGTGATGATATAGCTTTTATTGTTGAATCCACCGGAACAACCGCAGATAAAGCAAACTCTGCATTAAATATGTTTACTGCAAAAACTGCAAGAAGTGCTGCTGCCACAATTGCTCCGTATATTTTATATTTGTTGAACTGACTGCTCTTTTCTATATATTCCCTCTTTGTAAGCATAATACCGAAGACGAACAGTACGGTTATTGCGCCTACATACACCATAATCTGAACAACAGCCAGGTAATCAGCATTAAGAAGCAAATATATAATAGCTATGCCTGCAAAGGTAACTGCCATAAAAAGTGCACTGTGCACAAGATTTGTTGACAGTACCATTTTAAGAGCTGTGAATATCATGAGGGCAGCTACTGCATAAAATATTATCGACGTAATCATTTAAGCTGCACCTCCGGTTATCTCTACTTTTTGTTTTGGTTCTTCAAGGGCTGCTGCTTCATCCCCATGGCTTTCTCCTATTTCTTCCTTCTTTGTCCACCTATAAATTGTATCTGCCTTGCTGTAGCATATTGTGTCAAAATCTGTTTTGAAATAAATCGCCTTTGTGGGGCACGCCTTTGTACAAAACCCGCAGTACAGACAGTATCCAAGGCTCATGTTATACTGCTGAAGGACTTTTTTACCTGCCGCATCTTTTTTAGAATCAACCCTTATTACTCCGTTAGGGCAAGCATTTGCACACAAGTTGCAGGCTATGCATTTATCAAAATCAAATCCAAAGGAGCCATGAGAACGTGGAGGTAAATCAGGCTTTACTTCCGGGTACTGCTGTGTAACTTTCTTCATAAAGAGCCTTTTCATTGTAATGCCTAGTCCTTTAACTATACCTAAACCGTACATTTTAGCACCTCCAAACTATTAAACAATGTGGAACAACTTTACAATTATTCCTGTAACAAATAAATTAGCTATAGATACCGGTATAAGAAACTTCCAATTAAACTGCATCATCTTGTCGACTCTCGTCCTCGGCAAAGTCCATCTTATCCACTCAATGAATAAAATCAGCATATAAGTCTTAATCATAAACCACATCCAAGACGGAAGGAGCGGCCCTTGCCATCCACCGAAAAACAGAGTTACACCAAGGCCTGCAACAACAAAGATGTTGGCATACTCTGCCATATAAAACAGTGCAAAACGCATTCCTGAATACTCAGTATGGAAACCGGCAACAAGCTCCTGTTCTGCTTCTATCAGATCAAAAGGAGTCTTGTTCAATTCAGCAAGCCCTGCTATTAAAAATATCAAGAATGCAACAGGCTGACGGAATATATTCCATACCACGCTTTGTGAAGCTACTATATCATTCAGGTTCAATGTGCCTGTAAGCATGACAACACCTAGCATGGAAAAAGCGAGAGGTATTTCATAGCTTATTACCTGCGCAACAGTTCTCATACCACCGATCAGAGAGTACTTGTTGTTTGAACTCCATCCGGCCATAAGAATTGCTATTACAGATGTCGAGGATATTGCAGTAAAATACAGTATTCCCACGTTAATATCAACTGCATACATTCCATTTCCGTATGGAAGCACCGCATAAAGCATAATAGTGACAGTAAACGTAAAAATTGGTGCAATCATATAAACCCATTTATCTACAGCCGCAGGAGTTATTACTTCTTTACCCAGCAGCTTTACCGCATCAACTAACGCCTGCAGCAGTCCAAAAGGTCCGACTCTGTTTGGCCCGAGCCTCTCCTGAAAGAAGCTGGAAAGACGGCGGTCTATCCATAAAAGAATAATGACATTAAAGATTATTAGTGCAGCTACTGCAGCAAAATATACTACTGTCATAATCAGATCGGTAAATGTATCGCCAAAACCAATCCAATGTAAAATATTTCTTATTAAGTTCGCTCCGTTAATAAAAAGATTATTAAGCATATTCAGATTTCTCCTTTTCAAAAGCCAATTTCAAATTCGTCTTGACGAATTTGCGCGCCGATTTTGAGCGTGACAATTTCCTTTGCAAAATCGTGTGCATCCGCCGGTGGCTTTATCATATCAGGCAAAGTATTCTGCTTAATATGATAAATATTTATCGGTCTATTTCACCAAGGCAAATATCAAAGGAAGCAAAAGTTGCAATAAAGTCCTGCACGTTCATGCCTACTGCAATTTCCGGAAGGATACCGATATTTACAAATGAAGGTGAATGTACATGCAATCTATAAGGTTTTGTACTTCCATCACTTACTATATAGAAGCCAAGCATTCCCTTAGCGCTTTCAATCTGGCCATAAGCTTCCCCAACCGGAGGCTTTATAACCTTGGAAACCTTTGCAGTTATAGGGCCTTCAGGTAAACCGTCAATAGCCTGTTCAATAATCCTGATGCTCTGCTTCATTTCCATAATACGGATCCTAAACCTATCAAGAGAGTCTCCATTCTTAAGTACCGGTACCTCAAAATCAAACTTGCCATAAACGCTGTAAGGGGATGTTTTTCTAAGATCATATGGGGTTCCCGTTGCTCTTAAGTTTGGCCCTGTAATGCCATATTCAATTGCTTTCTCAGGGGTTACAACGCCTACGCCTATGGTTCTTGACCGGAATATTTCATTTCCTGAAATCATTCCATCAACATCATTGATTCTGTCGCGTAAATCTGCCAACGCTTTCTTTGCTGCAGGAATGAATCCGTCAGGCAAGTCGTCCATTACCCCTCCTATGGTATAAAAGGCCGGCATCATTCTTGAACCGGTAACCATTTCAATCAGGTCCAGGACATCTTCCCTTCCTGCAAATCCGTACATCCATGCAGTAGTTGCTCCCAAATCTATACACGTACTGGATACCGCAACAAGATGACTCGCTATTCTCTGTAATTCGCCTATTATAACGCGGATATATTCAGCCCTTTCAGGCACCTCAATTTCCATTAGTTTTTCAACTGTAACTACATAGCCCCAATTGTTCAAAGCTCCTGCCAGGTAATCAATTCTTGGAGTTAATGCAGCAAATTGTGCATAGGTACGGCTTTCAGCAAGTTTCTCTATCCCCCTGTGAAGGTATCCTATATTGTTCTCTAACTTCACAATTTGTTCTCCGTTAAGTGTGAGAACCGCTCTGTATACTCCATGGGTACTTGGATGTGCCGGACCTAAGTTTATTTTATATTCTTGGGTCTCGAAATTATCTTCCATCAATGCCATCTCAAACTCTTCCTCCTCTCTTGGTAATAAATTCAGTATAAATTCATTAAACAATCCACCCTAAAATCTGTTGACTACATCCAATTTAAAGCTTTTTCGAAGGGGATGGCCCACAAAATCCTCGGGATTCAAAATTCTCTTAAGGTTTTCATGACCTTCAAATACTATACCCATCAGGTCGTATATTTCTCTCTCCATTGGATTAGCATATCTCCAGACAGAAGTAACCGAAGGAATCTTATTGTCGTTTTTATCGAGCTTCACTTTTACTGTCAGAAGCTTAAGCTCGTCATTTATCAAATGATACACTACCTCAAACCTGTCCTCATAATCCGCAGATGTAACATCTGCAAGCCTTGCAAACCTGAACTCTCCCTTTAAAGCCTTGAGGACATCTACAATGCCTTCCCTTTTAACGTAAATTGCCTGCTCGGTTTCAGAAAGCTCAACCTGAACATTAAAAGATGCCTTCAGCTTTTCTACAAGATTTTCAATATCAATCATTTCTCTTCACCGTCGCAATCTCTGGTTTATTTAATTTGGCTTTGAGCTTTAAAAAGCCTTCTATTAATGCTTCAGGCCTTGGCGGACATCCCGGAATTATAACATCCACAGGAAGAATCTTGTCCACGCCCCGAAGCACCGAGTATGAGTCTGCAAAAGGTCCTCCCGTAATTGAACAGCTGCCCATGGCTATAACATATCTTGGTTCCGACATCTGTTCATATAACCGCTTTATAACAGGTACCATCTTATTGGTTACTGTTCCGGCAACAATCATGACGTCTGCATGACGCGGCGATGGGCGGAAAACCTCATAACCAAAACGTGATATATCATATCTGGCACCTCCGGATGCCATCATCTCAATTGCACAACATGCGGGTCCAAAGGAAAGGGGCCATAAAGAATTGGAACGGCAGAAATCTATGCCCTTTTCCAAGGTAGTAAAAACCACATGGTTTGTCAGAAAATCTCTAAGGCTGTTATTATCAATCTCGCTCTGCTCCATCTCTTTTTGGAATAATTCCTCATCAAATACTGCTTCTGTTTTTATAGCTTTATCATTATTATTTACTTCCATTCTAATGCTCCTTTCTTCCATGCATACCACAGACCGATTGAAAGCATCCCGACGAATATGCACATTTCTACAAATCCATAAATTCCCAAAGCATTAAAAGCTACAGCCCATGGATATAAAAATATTGTTTCCACATCAAATATCACAAATATTAGTGCATATAAAAAGTAACTGATCTTAAACTGAATCCATGTTGGGCCTTGTGTATCCAATCCGCACTCATAGGTTTTCTCTTTTTCAGCACCTGGTCTCTTAGGTCTTACAAACCAGTTTGTAGCTAATATAATAAGCCCGAGAGCGATACCGCCTATCAAAAATATACCAAGAGTTCCAAAATCCTGATTCATATTACATACTCCTTTCTTTAAGCAAATTAAAGCAGCAATATTCCAAAAAAATAATGCCATAATTCCTTACCCTGTAATAAATACAGTCAATCACATGAAAAATAAAACAGGAAAAGAATTATGCCAAAAATATTCGTCATGTATATTGTATGCACGACTAACAAAAATGACAGCTTTTGTAAAATTCAGGTTAAGGAATATCACAACCCCAATTTCATATCTGCTCTATAAATGTTTGGTTCAGTATGTTTATCAGACTATTTTATAATCTTCAAAACAGTTCAAATTGCTGCAAAAACCAGACAAAAAGCCGTATTTACATTTGCTCCTTAAGTAAATATAGCACTTAATATTTATAATGCAATCCTGTTATTAATGCACAAAGCATAAAAAACATCAAATTAAGACAGATTTTTTTATTTATATTGAAGTTCCTCGGGTTAGGCACTACTTAGCTTTATATTCCAATTCATCAGCCCTGCACATGCAGATAATCTCAGAATGCCGCCTGAAATGCATTTAACAGCTTCAGATAATCTATTTTTTAACAAATACAAAAATTGGCAGCGTTGTCTTAGAATACGGCACAACAAAAGAAGAAGTCCACAGCCGCTAATGCTGTGAACATAAAAATCTGTAATAGTTATGGGGTAAATCTAATTCATATTTAAGGTTTATTAAAGGTACTATATGCTATAATACGGTAGAAGGGACTAAAATGGAGGTTATGCTATGAGAATATTGATAGTAGAGGATGAACTCCATCTGGCAGAAGCTTTGGCACAGATACTGAGAAGGAACAATTACACCGTTGATTCCGTCAATGATGGAGAATCAGGGTTGGATAATGCTTTAAGCAATATTTATGACTTGATAATTCTGGACATAATGCTGCCAAAAATGGACGGCATAAGCATGCTGAAGAATATAAGGAAAGAGGGCCTTTCTACGCCTGTAATACTTCTTACAGCGAAAGGAGAGATTTCAGATAAGGTCGCAGGTCTTGACAGCGGTGCTGATGATTATTTGGCAAAGCCCTTTGCAACGGAAGAATTGCTGGCAAGAATAAGAGCCTTATCCAGGCGCAAGGGAGAAGTATTGCCGGACAATACTCTGGAATATGGAGATATTGAGTTAAATACAGCAACACTCAAGCTGTCAAAGGGAGACAAGGATGTAAAGCTGATACTGAAGGAAAGTGAATTATTGGAGCTTCTTATTCTCCGAAAAAATGCCGTTACACCTAAAGAAATGATAATTGAAAAGCTGTGGGGCTTTGATTCGGAAGTTGAAAATAACAATGTTGAGGTCTACATTTCCTTTTTAAGAAAAAAGCTTTTATTTCTGGATTCCAGAGTGGGAATCAATACTATTCGCGGAATAGGGTATGCATTGGAGGTAAAGGATTAGTGTTTACCAAGCTTAGAAACAAATTTCTAATTCTCATCCTTGTAACGATCTCCATAATGATGTTCCTTGCTTTTTCCTCTATCTACCTCATAACCTACAAAAACGTCCGTGCTGATATCAATATGGAGTTGAACAGAATATCAGAATTCTACCGCAAGTCAAGCATAGCTCCGGAGCAGCCGAAGCCCGGCCTTGACAACAGCCCTTCCCGTGAGCGCTCCGTCTCCTTTGCTGTAGCAACCGACAGCAATTGGAACACCCTATTGATATCATCGGTATTTGATATGGATACAGGGTTCTATGAAAATGCAAAGAATGCTGCAGTATCTCAAAATGCTCGTACAGGTGATATAAAGCTTGACGGCAACTATTGGGCATATGCAATAAAGCCGTACCCCGGAGGTTATATGCTGGTATTCCTGGATATAACCTCACGGCAAGGAATTCTGACAAATCTTGTTTATACCTTCCTGGTTGTTGCTGCTGTTATGTTGATTTTTATATTTCTTATCAGCAGGTCCTTTGCAAACAGGGCTATAAAGCCTGTCAAGGACGCCTTTGATAAGCAAAAACAGTTTATTGCCGATGCATCCCATGAGCTTAAGACTCCGCTGACCGTTATCAATACAAATGTTGATGTCCTTCTGTCCAATGGAGATGTCAGCATAAACAGCCAGTCCAAATGGCTTCATTATATTAAATCCGAAGTTGAAAGGATGTCCAAGCTAACCAACGACCTTTTATATCTGGCTCAGCTGGATTATTCTGATGGGAAAATGATATATTCTGATTTTGACTTAAGTAAAACAGTCGAAAATGTCATTTTAACAATGGAAGCTGTGATTTTTGAAGACAACCTTTCTTTTAAATACGATGTGGAACCGAATCTGACAATACATGGCAATAACGAACAGCTGAAGCAGGTGGTAATGATACTGCTGGACAATGCTGTAAAATATGTTAACAGTAAAGGGGTGATAAGCATTGCGTTGAAGAAGAGCAGCAGTAATGCCGTCTTGTCTGTGACCAATACCGGAGAAGAAATTTCTGGTGAACAACTGGACAAAATATTTGACAGGTTTTATCGTACCGATAAATCCAGGGGCAGGAAAAGCGGAGGCTACGGGCTTGGATTAGCCATAGCAAAATCAATTGTAGTACAGCATGGCGGGAAAATATATGCAAAAAGTACAGCAAATGAAGGCACAACCTTTATTATTGAGCTGCCCCGCAGCAATCGTCAATAGTGGATGAAAATTTAAGATTCATTTAAGGATTATGCAGTAAAATAAATTTAGTGTATTAACTACAAAACATTATGGCCATAATTTCAAATATAACTCTTAGAAAGGCGTGAAATTTTTTGGGAAATCTATTAAGGCAAAAAAGCTTTCAGATTCTTATAGCCGCTTTACTGGTAGTAGTATTAGCCGGAGCTGTTTTTTTAAGCACCGGAACATTCCCGGGAAAAACATCAAAGGAAGTGGTTGCCCGTGTCAATGGTGAAGCTATTACCAGGGATGAACTGTATAAGCAGCTTGAGGAACAATATGGTCAGCAGGCATTAGACATTCTTATTTCAGAAAAAGTTATAGAGTTGGAGCTTAGAAAACAGAATATTACGGTTTCTGAAGAAGATGTGCAAAAGGAATTAGAGAAAATCATCGACCAGTACGGCGGCCAGGACCAATTTGATACAGCACTGGCATCTTACGGTTATACCCTTAATAATTTTAAAAAGGATATTGAATCAAACTTGAAGGTAGAAAAGCTGCTTAAACCTGAGATTGAAATAACAGAAGAGGAAATGAAGACTTACTTTGATACGAATAAGGAAACCTTCGATGTGAAAGAACAGGTAAAAGCAAGCCATATTCTGGTTGACACGGAAGAGAAAGCTAAAGAGGTTAAGAGCAAGCTGTCAGCCGGAGGGGATTTTGCTGAATTGGCAAAGGAGTATTCAACGGACACCAGCAATAAGGAACAGGGCGGAGAGCTTGGTTTCTTTTCAAGAGGAGATATGGTGCCGGAATTTGAGAATGTTGCTTTTTCAATGAAAATAGGTGAAATCAGTGAGCCTGTAAAAAGTGAATATGGCTACCATATTATCAAGGTAGAAGAAAAGAAAGCTGCAAAAGCAGCCAACTATGAGGAGAACAAGGCTCAGATCAGGGAAGCCCTCTTCGGGCAGAAGCTTCCTGCTGCTTATGATGCTTGGATTAGTAAGAAATATGAAGAATATAAAATAGAAAATTTGCTATAAATAATCTTAATTAAAGCAGAAGGCATTCAATATTTCCGCCAGAGGGGGAGAATATTCCAAAGAACTGGCTTCAGCATCAAAAATGCTATTTGTCATTATATTTATAAACCAATTCGCTATAACCTTCAAAAGCACTTTTTATCTGCTCCAGCGTTTTCTCTGCATCATTCTTCAAAGATGAGCGGAATATATCCCTTGCTCCAATTTTGCCATACCATGATATAAGCTTCTGAAGCTCCTCCTCTTCTTCTTCAAGCTCTGCAAAGCTGAACTTTTCTATTGAAATTTCCTTTTCAATCTCATTTAAATATTTCTTACATTCACTTAAAAATTCCGTATACTCTTCATTCCTTATATCATTGAAAAGTGAAATTACCCTTTCTTCATGCTGTTCATCCAAAAACATACATTCCATCAGGAGGCATTCACCATTATTGGATTCAATTTCCCGGGACATCTCCTGTAAAGCAGAGCGGTTGACCTCATTGTCAGGCAAAACCCACATGGACTGCTGAATATTTACCGCTCCTGATTTCTTTAGGCCTCTCCATACTGCCACTCTATGCCTTGAAGGTTCTGTGGGAAGATTATAATTTATCACCAACCATTTTCTGTTTCCCATGCAAATATACTCCTCCGTAATATTCGTTACACTAATATTACCATGCTGCAATTAATATTACAATGTAAAAATAGCCGCTGCCCAGGATGTTTACTGCACCCGGAGCAGCGGTTAAATATATCCTTAAGCTGATACTAGCTTGCCAATATCTTCATAAATTCATCCCCGGTTATGGTTTCCCTTTCAATCAGGTATGAAGCTAATAAATGAAGCTTTTCCATATTTTCTTTTAAAATGTTAATCGCTCTTTCATGTGCCTTCTTAATTATTGACAATACTTCCTCGTCAATCTTTGCTGCCGTATCCGAAGAGCATGTCATGGAAGGATCACCGCCCAGATACGGATTGGTCACCGTCTCAAGAGCCATCATGTCAAAGGCCTTGCTCATACCCAACCGGGTGACCATTGCTCTGGCAATCTTTGTAGCCTGCTCAATATCATTGGAGGCTCCCGATGTATAGGTGCCGAAAACCAACTCCTCTGCTGCACGGCCCCCTGTAAAGGTAGCAATTTTGTTAAGGGCTTCTTCCTTGGTCATCAACACATTTTCGTTCTCGGCTACCTGCATAGTATAGCCCAGTGCTCCTGAAGTACGTGGTATTATCGTTATCTTGTGCACCGGTGCGGATTCAGTCTGTTTTGCTGCAACTATAGCATGGCCGATTTCATGGTATGCTATAATTTGCTTTTCTTTTGGAGATATTACTGCGCCCTTCTTCTGATATCCGGCAATTACAACTTCTACAGCCTCTTCCAAATCAACCTGCTCGACATATTTGCGGCCGTACTTAACTGCCCTCAGGGCTGCTTCATTTATTATATTGGCAAGCTCTGCACCTGAGGCGCCTGAGGTTGCCCTCGCTATTTCGTTAAAATCAATATCACTGCCCAGCTTTATCTTTTTAGCATGTACCTTTAAAATAGCCTCACGCCCTGCAAGATCCGGCAATTCTACCGGAACACGGCGGTCAAACCTGCCGGGACGGAGTAAAGCCTTGTCAAGGGACTCAGGCCTGTTGGTTGCTGCAAGTATTACTACACCCTTTTCTCCACTAAAACCGTCCATTTCAGTCAATAGCTGATTTAATGTCTGCTCCCTTTCGTCATTACCGCCGATTCCTCCTGTATCACGTTTTTTACCAATGGTATCAATTTCGTCAATAAACACGATACATGGAGCCTTTGCCTGGGCTTCTTTAAACAAGTCTCTCACTCTTGCCGCACCCATACCGACAAACATCTCAACAAATTCCGAACCGGAAATCGAGAAAAACGGCACCTTGGATTCCCCTGCCACAGCCTTTGCAAGAAGTGTTTTACCTGTACCCGGAGGTCCGACAAGCAATGCACCCTTGGGCATAATTGCACCAATCTCCTTGTATTTTCCCGGATTGTGCAAGAAATCTACTATTTCAGTCAGGGCCTCCTTTGCTTCATCCTGCCCTGCAACATCTGCAAAGGTCTTGCCTGTCTGTGCCTCAACATATACCTTGGCATTGCTCTTCCCAAAGGTCATAGCATTGCCGCCCATTCTTTTTTGCATGGATCTTGTCATCAGCTGTCCGATTCCTACAAAGAAAATAAGCGGAAAAATCCAGGACATAATGAAATTCATCAGCGGCGAGTTTTCCTTTGGAATAACCCTGGAAAATTTAACATTCGGAGAGGAATAAAGGCGGTTCACAAGTTCCGGGTCATCTATTTTCCCTGTTACATATATATTTTCCTTTCCTGATTCGTCGATTGCAGTAAATGCAATTTGATTTTCCTGAATTTCTACGGTTTTTACCTTACCGGTTTCAATTTGTTTTAAAAACGTGCCATAATCTACCTGAGTAATCTGCTGCTTCATTATAGTCGGAAAAACAAATGCATTTAACAGCAGTACAACCATCATTATAATAGCATAATAATACATAATTGGCTTTTTAGGACTTTTTTGCTCTTTCATATAAGTTTTCTCCTTATCTGCGATTTAAATTTATAATTTCTCATCACTGCTCATTTTCCGCAATAACTCGTTTAACTTCTGCAACCCTTTAATAATATCTTTAAAAGCCTCTTCGTTCTCATTTTTTAAGTTCTGGGAAATCCTATCGTTCATCGTTCCGTCTATTTCCATTATAATTTCTTTTCCTAAATTTGTGAGTACAACCCTCACCACTCTCTCATCGTCCCGGTTCCTGACCCGCTCAACCAGTCCTTGACCTTCAGCTTCTTACACATTGAAGAAACATTAGCACCTGCAACACATATACTGTCTCCCAAGCTGCCCACTGTGTGGGAGCCGCATCTATAAAGTTCCAGCAGGATTCTCGCCTGCAGCTTGGTTAATCCGTGATTTTCAATTACAGGACTAAATACACAATTTATACTTTCTTCAATTTTCCTTGTGTAATCCAAAACTATATTTTTGAATTCAGCTACCTCCATAGTAACCCTCCATACATTATATATAATATATATAATACAATATTTATTATCTATATTTTATATATTATATGAATTATATAATATATATCATAGGATGTCAATTCAATGCATCTATAAAAAGGCTTCTATGAATCATTCTAACAACTAAGACAGTTTTTTATGATATTCATTTAATGGAAAATTTGCTTAAGATGAACTTATATTTGTA
>CAZUGK010000017.1:42828-46286 GCA_964619815.1 uncultured Clostridiaceae bacterium
AGACGCTTTATAGCATCTAAGCCGAGGCTGTTTTTAATGAACACTTGTATAAGCATACGCTATTTTCTTAAAATAGCTACTCCTGTATCGATAACTGCAGGTCCTGTGCTTTTATCATTTAATGCCGCATAAGCCTGTGCAACCCCCAAATAACCCATAGTAAACGGATTTTGTGCCATTGCTGCTTTAAGGCTTCCGTCTTTCAACAGTCCCAGGATTGCATCCGATTTATCAAAGCCGATGCCTATAATACTCTTTCCGGACGCTTTTATTGCATTTCCTACACCAACAGTTGAACCCTCATTTGTTCCATATAATCCAACCAAATCTCCATTCCCGGCTATAAAGCCATACGCAGCTTCCTGGGAAGCAGCTGCATCGCCGTCCTTGTACTCAGTAGTTAAAATAGTATACCCTGCTGCCTTAACAACTTCCCTGAAGCCGTTTTCCCTGTTCATTGTCGAATTTGTTGCAGTATTTACGCTTATAATCCCGATTTTGCCGCTTGTTTTACCGGCAGCTTTCAGCTCCTCTACCATTGTCTGTCCAGCCAGTACTCCAGCCTGATAATTGTTTGTTGACAAGGTTGCAATAGCCGGTTCATCGGCTGCAGAGTCAACATATATGATTTTTACACCCTTTGCCTTTGCATTTTTAACTGCTTCCGAAATAGCTTTTGGGTCATTTGCTGCAAGCAAAATCAAGTCTGCCTTGTCAGCAACTGCATTATTGACTGCTTCTATTTGTTTAGCGTTATCTTTTACATCCGGTGCATCCCATTTGTAATTTAACCCCAAGGCTTCAGCCATGGTCTTTGCACCTGCATCAACGGTTACCCAATGCTGGTCCATTTTGTCCATTGTAATTAAGTAAACAGTCTTGGCCGGTGCTGCTGCCGGGGTTGCTGCCGGAGCTGCTGCCTCAGGAGCTGCCGCTGCAACCGGTGCTTCCACCTTAGGTGCGCATGCTGTGAAGGCAAAGGCAACCGTTAAAATCAGCAGGAAGACTAAAGTTCTTTTCATACTCTCCACTCCTCATTTTATTATTTTTTATCCATGGTGCAGACTGCACCATGAGAAAGCATTAACTCATTTTACCTTTCAACACTTTTCTGAGATCGAATTTTCCGCTTCTGGCTACTCTGTCGATCAGGACCGATATGATAACAACAATGCCTATGACCAGATTCCTAAGAGCTAAAGGTGCTCCCGCAAATTGCAGCCCATTGTTCAGAACGCCCCAGATGAAGGAACCGATTACTGTTCCGAATAACAGGCCTTGGCCTCCCATGGTGCTGACACCGCCAATAACGGATGCAGCCACTGCATTCAATTCATATGAGTTTCCGGCACTCATAGTTCCCATCCCGCTTTGTGCCGTCAGCATCAATCCTACTATCCCCGACAGGAATGCACTGAAAACGTATACCTTGCTTTCAGCGAGGATGACATTGACTCCCGAGAGCTTTGCCGCTTCATAGTTGCTTCCTATTGCATAGGTATGCCTTCCGGTCCTTGTCTTGGATAATATAAAATTGAAGAATACGAATAATATCAGCCCAATCCATATGGGATTGTACAGACCGAAGGTATCGCCATAGTAGAACAGATCCTTAAAGCCTTTGGCACTTTCCGGAATTCCGTCGGTGTTCATGTTGCCGTTGACCAATTGAGCAATTCCTCTGGCAATTATCATTGTTCCCAAAGTTGCTATAAATGCAGGGAGCTTTGCCTTGGATACGAGGAGCCCGTTAAGCAGCCCCACGGCGCAGCAGGCCAGGATGGTAATAAAAGCTGCCAGCCATGGATTCATCTGACCTGCCGTCATTAATGTTGCAGACAGCATGCATGACATACCGGCAACCGAACCTATCGACAGGTCGATTCCACCTGTTATTAATACAAAGGACTGCCCCATACCGATAATCATAATGGGAACTACCTGGCGCAGGAGGTTTGTCATATTCTCAGACGAATAAAATAGAGGATTTATTATACCAAAAACAATCGTCATGATTATTAATGCAACCGATACTGAAATAACCTGACCCATGCCCCTTATTGATACCGTCTGTCTCCATAAGCCGTTAAGGCTGTATTCATTTTTCTGCATGACTCTTCTCCTTTAACTCAAAATCTATTCAAGCCATTTTATCAATTATTGTATTTAGTTGCACAACGCAGAATTTCATCCTGGGTTGTTTCCCTGGAAACCAGATCTCCCGTTATCCTCCCATTGCACATTACCAGAATCCTGTCACTCATACCCATAACCTCAGGCATTTCCGAAGAGACAAAAATAACTCCGATTCCCTGCCTTTTAAGATCATTCATAATGTTATATATCTCAACCTTTGCTGCTACATCAATGCCTCGGGTAGGCTCATCGAATATCACGACCTCCGCACTTCTCACCAGCCATTTTCCTACGACAATTTTCTGTTGATTTCCACCTGACAAATTATTTACCGTCTGCTCCGGAGACGGGGTTTTTATTTTAAGCTTTTCTATAGCCTTTTCAGTCAATTCATTTTCCTTACCGCTGCTTATAATTCCTGCCTTGCTGCAAATCCGGTCAAGATTAGCAAGTCCTATGTTCTCACGGATTGACAGCTTTGTGCAAAGGCCTTCCTTTTTCCGGTCCTCCGGTCCAAGCACGATACCCTCCACAATAGCATCCTTAGGCGACTTTATATTCAGCTTTCTTCCTTTCAGGCAGATTTCACCGCTTGTTATAGCCTCAGCACCAAACAGTGCCCTGACCAATTCAGTTCTCCCGGCCCCGATCAATCCGGCAAAGCCTATGATTTCCCCCTGGAACAAATCAAAGCTTACGTTATTTACAATACCTGAACATAGATTTTTTACTTCCAGCAGCTTCTGCCCTCTTTGACAGTCTATTGCCGGAAATTTTTCCTTTATCTCCCTGCCAACCATAAAGGAAATTATTTCATCCAGGTTAGTGTCTTTATATGCCTTGGTAGTGATATGCCTTCCATCCCTGAATATCGAGACGCGGTCAGCAATGTGCTCCAGTTCTTCCAATCTATGTGAAATATATACTATGGCACACCCGTTTCTCTTCAGGTGCCTGATAATATCAAACAGCTCGGTGATTTCTTTATCTGTCAGAGCAGATGTCGGTTCATCCATTATCAGAATTCTGGCATCAGTTGATAAGGCCTTGGCTATTTCAACCATTTGCTGCTTGGATACAGGCAATTTTCTGAGCACTGTATCCGCCTTTATCTCGATTTTAAGCTTATCAAGGATTTCCTTGGCAGCTTTGTCCATTTCCTTCTGCTGAATACAACCAAGCCTGTTCTTTTCCCGGCCTAAAAAAATGTTTTCTGCAACCGTCAAGTCCTGGCACATGTTTAGTTCCTGATGAATAATAGCAATTCCAAGTTCCTGTGCTTTTTTCGGCGTCAAATCGCCTATACTGACACCATTAATCAG
>CAZUGK010000018.1:0-45322 GCA_964619815.1 uncultured Clostridiaceae bacterium
TTATCAAATATGGCATGTAATATAGTCAGGATGGTAAATCTTCTTTGCCAGCCTGACATTGTTATACCGCAAAATTAAAGAGCTCCGGTAAAGGAGCTCAATAAAGGGCTGTAATTGTTAATATATGCGGAATAGTCACAGATGCATTGTCATATAAAGGAATATCCGCGAAAGTGTTAATGAATAATCATTCGTGTCGGGTGGAAAGCCTTGATTTTTGTGGCCATTTTTCAGCGGTTTCCTTGGCACCATAGCATAGCAAGAAACGAGGCAAGAAAAATGAAGCAGAATAAATACGATGATAAAACTTTTTTTGATAAATACAGCAATATGGACCGTTCAAAAAAAGGACTTGAAGGTGCCGGAGAGTGGCACGAACTAAAAAAGTTGCTGCCGGATTTTGAAGGCAAAAGAGTTTTAGATTTAGGCTGTGGTTTTGGATGGCATTGCAGATTTGCCATGGAAAATGGCGCAAAGTCAGTTATTGGAGTTGACATTTCACAAAAGATGTTAAGTGAAGCGAGGAATAAAACAAAATCTGAATATATACAGTATATATGTATGCCGATTGAGGATATTGATTTTCCTGATAACTCCTTTGATGTCATTATCAGCTCCCTGGTTTTTCATTACATTCAATCATTTGAGGATATTTTAAATAAAATAAACAAATGCCTTTCAAAGGATGGGGAATTTGTGTTCTCTGTAGAGCATCCGATTTTTACTGCACAAGGGCCACAGGACTGGTACTATGATGATAAAGGTAATATTCTACATTGGCCGGTAGACCGATATTTCACAGAGGGTGTTCGTAAGGCTAATTTTTTAGGCGAGGAAGTCATAAAGTATCACAGAACATTGACAACATACTTAAACAGCCTCATAAAAGCGGGATTTGAAATAACAGGACTTGTTGAGCCAAAGCCGGCAGAAGATTTACTCTCTACTGTTCCCGGAATGATGGATGAATTACGCAGACCAATGATGTTACTTGTGTCGGCAAGAAAAAAGTGATGATGGAATGAGAAGAAGGAAGACAGGTGCCGGGCCCCGAATAGAAGAACTTAATTACTGATTAGGCGGTAATGAGTTCTATGGATTCGGTGCCCGGCATCAATTGATTCGGGGTAGGTTGGTCTGCAAACAAACAGCTGATTATTTCATTGGCTCTCCATTATCTATTACAATCTGTGCTTCAAATACATAAGCATTGTTCATACGGGCAACTGTCTTGAAGAAGTTTAGCGGAACAAAGGTCCTTCCTTCTACCAGAGTAGGGGCAGTTCCAAGCTGGATTGGAGCAGTTTTCATGTAATTATAACTGTCCATGCCAATCGTTAAAGATATAGCTTTGCCAAGAAAAGCAGTTTTCAGCTCGTTATCCCAGGTCACGTCATATCCCAAGGCTTCAGCGATTGCCCGAAGCGGGACCATAACAGTACCTTTTTCGTCGGTATATTCAGATGGAGCTTCTATCCTCCTGTTATTAACGACTATATCCATTGCAGAAACATCACCCGGATATTGTTCAGGTGGAGCAGCTTCCTTTTCGGATAATACAACTATCTTATCAGGGGTTGTTTGAGCAGGAATGCTTCTTGTAGTCACGCTATAGATTACTGAAAGCTTTCTGTTTGCAAGCTCTCCTTTAAAAGCTGTACCATCCTGTAATATAATTTCTGTTGCATCAGATATATTCAATTTTAAGAGTTGGTCTGAACTAAGCAAGTTTTCATCGAATATATCGACCTTAACATTTTGATCTTTGTTATCAACAACAACTACTTCTGCGTTGTATTGTGCCGGATAAATCATTATCATGGGTGCATTAGCATTAAAGAATCCGGTAATTACTGATCCTACAACAATTTCTGCATTATTTAAAACATATGTATCCTTTGAAATTATTAAATTTGCCTCTGCCCCTTCTGAATTTTCCATCAGGACAAATTTTGAGCCCTCTACTGTTTCAGAATCCGTTATGGCTTTTACTTTTCCGGTAAAAGACCCGAACTTGAATTTTTCCAGTGAAAGTAATTTATTATCCACTGTATTAACATTCATAATTTGCTGCGAATCACCGGTGGGTGAGATACTATCTGTGCTGGCTGCAAAAGCTGTAACTGTGCTTAGTGATAAAACAGCAGCTGTTAGTAATCCTGCAAGTACTTCTTTAGATTTCATAGTGTTTTCTCCTTTTCCAATATGCTTTACATCATTATAGACTGCAAATCAAGAAAAAAGTTCCAAAGTGCAAACGGCTATCGGAGGGAGATTTATAGTAAGTTCTATGGGTGACGCCCACTTATTTTTTATAAGCTTCTATAGTATTCGCTTCTAAAATTTTCACTATTGTTCAAAACATCATTTAATTGTTGAAGCAATCTGTTTTTGTCATTGGGAAGTGTTCCTTCAAGGGTAAAGTAATTTGAGGCATGGTTGCTTCTAAAAATACAATTTCGAAGCTTAAGGTTTTTAATGAGTATTTGAGTCTCCAAGGCCACTTCTTCAGGTGACAGCAGCTTAAATGTACCGTCGTTTACCATATTATACATTTGGGTACCGGGCTCTACCAGCAAGGTCAATAAGCCTAAGTAGTCCGGATTTATTTCATTGACCACTTTTGCAGACTCTGTTGCATGCTCCTTCAAACACTCCTTTCCTCCAATACCGGAAATAAGAGTGACAGATAACTTGATTCCGGAGCCTGATATACGTTTTCCCGCTTCTATTATCTCTTGGGAGCCAGCTCCCTTATTTATAGCACTAAGAATTCTGTCGCTTCCGGACTCAACCCCCAAATAGGCTATACCAAGTCCGTACTCCTTAAGCTCCTTTAACTCCTCAGCAGATTTATTCAATATATCCCTGGGGGTGGCGTAAATACCTACCCGTTCACAATTTGGGAAAAGCTCCTTAATCTTCAGAAGTATATCTTTAAGATCTGCCGTTTTTAGTATCAAGGCATCGCCGTCTGCAAGAAAAATTCTGCGGATTCCTTTGCAGGACTTTGACATTTCTTCTAAATCATTAAATATATCACCTTTACTGCGTATTCTGAATTTCTTGCTTTTATACATGCTGCAGAAGGTGCATCCATTATGTGAGCACCCGATTGTTACTTGTATAATAAGGCTGTTTGCCTCACTTGGAGGCCGGTATAAGGGTATATCATATATCATATAAGAGCTCCATTCCTTGAATTAATTTTCTACAGTATTTTATTGTAATATTAGTTGGCTAATAAAAGTATATCAATTATTCAATATTATTTCAAAATATGCTGCCAGTGACTGCATTCTGCAAAATAATACTGCAGGAATTGGAATAACAATAACTCCCTATGGACATGGATTAATCAAATTAGTTAGAATGAAAGCAAGGGGTTAGTATGGAATGGAGGGGAACTCATGACTATTACAATTAATAGGAAAAAGGAATCGGAAGCAAGGTAAAAATATAATTGAAAGGGAGATGTCTCATGAAAATTAAAACCTTTAAAGTAGAGCAATGGATGAACCAATATGAAAATGACGCAGTATACAACCTGGCAGAAACATGTGTTGATTCACTGACCCTGAGGGAATTATTGCAGCTGGCAGGCAAGAATCCTGAGGAATTCATGACAGGCCTTGCAGATATCCGTATGACATACAGCCATATTTACGGTTCCCCTGGCCTTCTGAAAGGGATAGCCTCTCTTTATCAGGATGTGAAGCCGGAACAGATTATACCGGCTCATGGAGCTATCGGTGCCAATCACCAGGTGCTCATAACCCTTTTGGAGCCGGGAGACAGCATGGTATCCGTGGCACCTACCTATCAGCAGCACTATTCTATTCCGGAATCTGTCGGAGCAGAGGTTAATATTCTGCAGCTTCGCCCTGAAAACAACTTTTTACCGGACATGGAAGCCCTGAAGAGAATGGTGAATTCCAATACAAAGCTTATAACAATCAATAATCCCAATAACCCGTCAGGGTCCTTAATCCCGGTGAAGGAGCTTAAAGAGATCATTGATATCGCAAGGAGCGCTGATGCTTACGTGCTTAGTGATGAGGTATACAGGGGGATTAGCGAGGACGGAAGCTATATGCCTTCGATTGTGGACCTTTATGAAAAAGGTATTAGTGTGGGAAGTATGTCAAAGACATTTTCTCTTGCCGGACTACGCCTTGGCTGGATTGTTTCCGGAGATGGGGATGTAATTAATTTGTGCAGGGAGAGAAGAGACTACGACACAATAAGCTGTGGTGTGCTGGATGACATATTCGCATCGCTGGCTCTGGAAAACAAGGATGCGATTCTGGAAAGGAACCGCAAAATCGTTATGACAAACAGAGCCATACTTGACCAGTGGGTGAACTCAGAGCCGCGGGTATCATATGTAAGGCCGGCAGCGGGAAATACGGCGTTAATATACTATGATGCAGATATGCACTCCTATGAATTTTGCGAAAGGCTGCTGAAGGAAACAGGTGTATTTTATACTCCGGGCGAATGCTTTGAATTGGATTACTGTTTCCGTATCGGTTATGCTTTTGACTCTAAGACATTAAGGGAAGGCCTGCAGAAGACCAGCGAATTCATAGACGGAATTGCAAGAAGGTAGACGAAATGAGAAAATTCAAAGGAGCATCAGAGAGCTTATAGGATGTGCCTTGATGTTTGCTGCTGTAATAATAGCTCAAATTAAGAACGAGGGCAAATAGAACCAAGTGTCAGGTGCCGGTTTACGGCAAGCGGGACCAATTGATTTCATATATTGCAGCCTTCCCGGGAAACATGATAAAGTGTTCTCAGAAGGCTGTTTTTTATGATAGAACGTGGAGGAAATGCGCATGGGTAGAAAGTTTAAAAAGTGGCTGCATTATATATTAATGCTGGCTGGGGTGCTTGGAGTGCTGGACACGGCACTGGTATTCACGTATACCGGAATGAATGTAGGAACACTGTTTCCGGGGGCGGCAGGCAGTATAATCATAGTCTATGTATATATTAGGCTTTGGGTCAGGAAGGGGCAGCCCGTCATTCAAAACCCAACAATAAGAAAGCTTGTTTGTGCACTTGTCATACTCAGTATCCTGTCCTTTATTTTTTTGGAAGCGCTGATTGCATATAACAGTTCTTTACAGGAGGATATAAAAGCAGAATATGTGATAATACTGGGGGCAGGGCTGCACGGGAGTGAAATAACCTTAACCCTGCAGGAGCGGCTTATAAAGGGAATAGAGTATCTGGAAAAGTATCCTGATGCTAAAGTCATTGTATCCGGCGGCCTGGGTTTCGGAGAAACAGTTACAGAGGCTGAGGCAATGGAACGGTATCTGCTATCCAGGGGCATAGCTGCCGGTAGAATAGTTAAGGAAGATAAAGCAACCAGCACTATGGAGAATTTTGTATTTTCAAAAGAAATATTGCAGAAAGCCGGGAGAAAGGATATTACCCGGATCGTGGTAATTACAAGCGACTTCCACATGCTGAGGGCAAAGCTGCTTGCAAGACGTGTAGGATTTGAGCCTTACGGGATTACCTGCAGCACTCCGGTTTCTGTAAGAGTAAACAGCCACATAAGAGAATATTTCGCATTAATAAAATCATTTTTAATTGACCGTTAAGAATGGAATATGTCAGGTACTCAATAATGAGAAGAGGATGAAGGGGGACAATATGGAAGCTTTAAATAAAGATGCAGTATTTCCTGAAATAGAGAGTGAACGTTTGATTTTAAGAAAAATAACTTCTGCTGATGCAGGGACTCTGCTTATAAAGGAATGGATGAAAGTAAGATAAATAAAATATTCATAATTTCTTCATAACTTAATACTATCTTAAAATAAAAGTGGTAAAATTGTTTAATAGTGATACAACGTTGAGAAGTTTGTAACAACATGCCAAACTATACAAAAATACTCACAGCTTTGGGGGGATATAAATGTTCAACACTATACGAAAAAAACTTGTGGCAGGTTTCTCCATAATACTGGCGGTTTTAATCGCAAGCACCATATATAACCTGTACATATACAACGACAGCAGAATCCATGTCACAAAGATCAAAGAAAATGCTGTAGTAAGCTTTAAGTATGCAACTGAAATGAAAAATAATGCTATTCAGGTCAGCCAGTATTTAACCGACGTAAGTGCATCCAGAGATACAGCTCATTTAAAAGAGGCTGAAGAACAGTACATACTTTACAAAAAGAATTCTGAGGGACTTTCCGGTTTGCATCCTGAATATAAGGCTCAACTGGCTGAGCTAAGCAGTAAGATTGACAAGCTATATGAGTATGGAAAAGAAATGGCGGATATGTATATAAAAAGTGGCCACGAAGACGGAAACAAAATGATGCTTGAGTTTGACAAAATGGCTGATGACATAAACGCAAAGGTTGATGAGATTCAAAAGAAAAGCGAAGCTTCCATGGATGACAGTTTGATGACTATCCAGATGCATATGGAAATGAACCAGAAAATTGCCGTTGCTTTGGCGGCTGTATCAGTAATTTTAGCGATTCTTATAGCGCTTATGCTTGCGAATGGTATCACCAAGCCGATAAATAATTTCCTTGAAATATTCAAGGACCTTGAGAAAGGCCAGGGTGACCTGACAAGAAGGATCAATGTGAAGTCAAAGGATGAAATGGCCAGGATGGCGCAAGCCTTTAACAGCTTCATGGACAGCATGGAGCATATGGTTTTGAATATCAAGGAGAACTCCGCCATAGTGTCGCAGGGTTCCGTGCTGTTGAGAGAGGGAGGTATTCAGACTGCTGAAGGTATAATCCTTATCAATGCTCATATGGGCATGGCAGCAGAGGATACTCAAAAGATCAGTACATCAATCAGTCAGATCACTGACAGCATATCACAGATTGCAGAGGCTTCCCAGGTATCAGCAGCTGATGCGCAGCAGATCAGCCTTGAAGTGGATAATATAAACAGACTTGCGCAGGAAAGTGGAAAATTAGCCTTGGATACAAAGCTGAAGATGGGGAAAACCGAGGAAATCTCATCCAACACGATCAGTATTTCTGAGAAGCTGGAAAATGAAGCCGGAGAAATAGGTAAAATAATAGATACGATAAAGTCAATAACAGACCAGACGAACCTGCTTGCATTAAATGCGGCAATAGAAGCCGCAAGAGCGGGAGAGTACGGTAAAGGCTTTGGCGTTGTAGCTGAGGAAATCCGAAAGCTGGCAGAAAGCAATAACCAGTCTGCAAAAACTATTGAAAACATGGTTGTAAATATACAGGATATGATCCGGAAAGCAGCGGATGCAACCATGGATGTCGGCGGGAACATAAAGAAAGGTACTGAAATGGTTGATGATGTTTATGCACAGCTTCAGAACATTATTGCCGGAGTCATCAATATAAATGACAGGATACAAAGCATAGCGGCAGGCACTGAGGAGCAGAGCGCTTCAACCGAAGAGCTTTCAGCAACGATGGAAGCCATCAATGACAGCAATACTGCGATAACGGCAGTAATGCAGGAAATGGCGGCAAGCGTAGCCAGACAAAGCGATACAATTACGGGCTTAAGTACAACCGCATCAGACTTGAATGAATCGGCAGAACAGTTAAACGGATTAGTAAGTAAGTTTAAGCTTAGAGAGGCTTAATGGAAAAGCTACTGATAAAGCCTATTTGTGGAAGTATGTACCAGGTACGGAGCTTAACTGCTAAATACACTAAATAAGCTCTTAAGTTCTGCACCTGGTCCCCATAAGATCCTCAAATTAACTGTTTTCTTTTATTAAAGAAATTTTTATAAGACAAGTAGCATGCTATAAAAGAAGATATTGAAGTAGTCGAAAGCAGCATAAATGTTACCATAATCTGATATTTAATTGCCTCGACAGGTGAAGTACCGGCGAGGATAAGGCCTGTCATCATACCAGGTAAGGATACAATCCCCAGTGTTTTTGCCGAATCTATCGTTGGAAGCATGCCGGTTTTTATTGAATCCCTGATTATTTCTATAGAGGACGGCAATATATCGGCACCCAGCGATAGTTTTGTTTCAACCTCTTCCCTCTTGTTTTTAAAGTTCGCTGTCAATTGCCTGTAACACAAGCCCAGAGCTACCATTGCATTGCTTATTATCATTCCGCTTACGGGAATAATCTGATAAGGCTCATATTTGATGGCATCGGAGAATACGAGAATGGATAGGGTGATTATGGCTCCTGAAGCTATTGATACAAAGGATATGATTAGTCCGTTCTTAATTTCCTTACCTCTTTTTGCAGCGTTATATGCAGCATTAAAGGTCATAAACAGAAGCAGCAGTGTTGTAAATATCGGATTTTCAAAACCGAAAATATAATTGAGCAAATATCCTACAAGGATCAGCTGAACTATTGCCCTGACAACGCTTATTATAATTTCCTTCTCAAGCTTTAATTTTTGAAAATAGGAAAACAATAATGCTACCAGCACAAGTGATGAAGAAATCAAAAGTGAGGAAGTATTCATTAAATTGCTGCTGCTCATTTTAGCACCTCCAATGACTTAATTTCGCCGGATTCAATGGTTAATATTTTGTTTGCATTTTTTCTGCTCTGTTCAGGATTATGTGTTATCCATAGGATGGTTGTGCCATTCTGGTTCAATGCTTTCATTACATTTTCAACAATTAAGGTGTTATCAAAGTCAAGTGCAGAGGTAACTTCATCCAGAAGCAGTATTTCAGGCTGAAATAATAATGTCCTGATAAGTGCGATTCTCTGATTTTCGCCTCCTGACAGATTCCTTACATCCTTTTTTAAATACTCTTCATCAAGGTTAAAAAGAAGGAAAAGCTCTTTTGCTCTTTCTAAATCCACTTTTATACCCCTTATGGAGTATGGAAAAGAAATATTATCCATAACAGTTTCACCAAAAAGATATGGGGTCTGAAAGCAATATGAAACATTTTTTCTTAACTCAATAGGGTTATGTTCCATAATAGATTTGCTCTTATATATTATTTTGCCTTCTGTTGGGCTTATCAAATGGCAGCACAGCTTAAGAAATGTGCTTTTACCGCTGCCGGACGGCCCTACAACGGAAATATAATCTCCTGCATTAATCGCTATTGTTACATCTTTTAGTATGGCTTTATCATCATTAATAAAGGATACATTTTGAAATTCAAGCAATGACAAGCTGCTTCATCTCCCTCTACTATCGTACATTACAATAGATGAAATATATATTTACTATAACACTCATTCAACTATCTAGCAAACATCACAGGTATCAGACACCCAACTTATCCGGTTATTGTATACGGCTTTCAGAGACAGTATTTGACGAAAGGCTAAGGATAAAAAGACAAGCACTATTTACTCAAGGTAAATAGTGCTTGCAGCTTATTCGGAAATGGTAGCCGCAGATACGGTATTGCTGCCGGCTGATAGGTTTCCTGCTATATCATATGCCTTTATCCAGAATACATCAGTACCCGGACCGAAGGGGCTTTTTACAACCCGTGTGTCTCTGGCTGCAGTGGCAATTACGATACCGTTGCAGTATATTTGATATCCCGCGATTTTTGAGTTATCGGTTGATTCAGTCCATGCCAGGGAAACGGATGACCCTTTGACAGCAGTGACTTTAAGCCCGGATGGAGCGGCAGGCGGCAGTGAATCCTTCATTGTAGCCACAGTCAAGGGCTTGCTGTTAGCGGATATATTTCCGGAAATATCAGAAGCCCTCACCGTATAGGTGTAGCTTTTCCCGGGAAAGAGGCTCTTGCTGCAGTAGCTTGTTTTGCTTGTTGTGCCGATTTTAATTCCATCACGGATGATATCATAGCCTTTAACCGTAACATTGTCAGAAGCGGGTGACCATGTCAGATTCACTTCTGTTACCGTAACGGAAGAGGCTTTAAGTCTATCAGGTGAGGATGGTGCTGTTTTGTCCGGTATGGTGCTGACGGAAATGCTGTTGCTTTGCTCAGAGTAATTGCCTGCCTTATCATATGCTTTTATAAAAAATGTGTAAGAGGCACCCGGAGTAAGCTTTTTGCACTCATAGTACGTTTTGGAAGTTGAGGCAAGCTTTTTCTCATTGCAGTATACTTCATAACCCTTGGTTCCTACGTTGTCATATGAGGCCGTCCAGCTTAAAGAAACAGTTGTATGGGTTCTGCCGGCAGCAGTTAATTTCTCCGGAGCCGAAGGAGCCTGGGTATCCGGAATTGTGTATGAGTCAGTTGCCCGGTTATACCCACATTCTGCCGCACTTGTCCCGCAGAGCATGGAAAACACAATAAGCAATACAACACTGCATCTGGCGATGAACTTCATTCTTTTCATAACAACCCTCCTAAATTACCATTATTTACAAATTATATCACAATATACCAGTAATTGTAAATAGACTGATCGGGTTATGTCGATTTTAATGAATTCATAAGTACACTAATATGTGAATAATTACCCTGGCTTTCAATAGATCAGGTACTATAACTCTTGAAGTTACCCGGATTTTGTGTCTGACCTTTTAACTCTATATATTTCTTTATGGCATCTTCAATGAAACAACCGGCTTCAAAGGGTCTTATCCCTTTCATAATCAAGGCGCGGGCTGCACCCGGTCCAATCCTTAATGCAAATACTGCTTCACAATCAGAGAAAATCCCCACAGCAGAATCCATTGCCGTCTGCTCATGCTGAAAGTCAGAACAGGGAGGTTTACTGCTTCTTAATTCAACAAACCAGTATGCTGAAGCTTCTACTTCAAATACAAGGAATTTATCCGCCCTTCCAAAATGTGTATTGATAACCTTTCCGTCAGTACTTGCCACAGCAATTCTATAGCTCATAAAATCACTTCCCTATCTGTAAGTGTTGAGAACCCTGTCGTAGATATCCTCAACAGCTCTGATTCCACCGTTGTAGCCGGCATATCCGCAGTTCAGTATGAGCCTATACGAAACCGGAACGCTTAAAATGAGAAGGTCTGCGCCGATATCCTTTGCAAGGTCTCTTTCCCAGCCGCTGCCGAGAATCAGAGCTCTGTTCTTGTGGTCATCCGACCTTATTTCTTCCTGTATGGCACCTCCGTCAACAGAGAAGGTTACCTGTGCTGATCTGTATTCTGATATATTATTGAACTGCTCTTCAATTGATTTTCTGAATTCTTCGGGAGTATCATCAATAACAAACTGTTTGGCAGGGATTATTCCCAGCTCATTAAGGAGGAATTTCGAAAAGCCTATTGCATATGACGCATCAAGGATTGTATAGAATTTCCTCGGCAGTCCGTATCTGAATTCAAGTATGAAATCAGCCATCCGTTCAATATGGGCATAGAACTTTTCCTCTTCGTTTTTGATGAAGCTTTCCACTACGTCTTTATCAAGCTTGCCAAAATCGCCAACCTGCCTTAAGAACTTTGAGGTTTCATTGCCGCCCACGGGTAAATACGGAAGGTGGAGATAGGGGGTGCCGTATTTTTCCTTCAGGTGTTCTACTATCCCAAGACCTGACCAGGTGCTTGTCAGTATATTAAACTCCGCATTGGGAATAGTCTTCCACTCTTCAACTCCCTTTGAACCATGACCAAATAGTATGTTGACCTTTAGCCCGATTCCTTCAAGGATTCTCTTTATTTCCTCAAGGTTTCCGTTCCAGTACGGATCCTGATACGGAATAGTGGCAAATACATTCACAAGCCCTTTGATAACAGTTCTGTCGGAACTGAATTTGTTCACATACTGGTCGACAATAGCATTGACAACTACTTCATGGCTGATATAATTATTACTTTTGAAGCCGCCTGTTTCTGCATATACTATAGGCTTATCCAAGTCCTGGAACTCGCCGGTTACATTCCCGATGTCATCGCCGACTATATCAGAGGTACATCCGGTAAGTACTACGTAAAGGTCTGCATCTACTACCTTAAATGCACCTTCAATAACACCTTTCAGTTTTTTTTCACCGCCGAAAACTACTTCGGCTTCACTTGCATTTGTGCAGGGTATTGTACTGCCTCCTGCATAGCCTTCGCCCTGGCCTATAAGCCCGCTTATCTTGTTGCTGCACCCCGGTCCCGAATGCAAAATTGGGACAGCCCGTTTTATTGCCACCACAGACTGCTGTGCGCCTAAAGCACATGAATACCTGGGCTGCTCAATATACTTCAACATCTAAACCACCTCCAAGAAAAGCAAATGGGTTCTGCTCCAGCCACCACTTGGTATAGGGCATGGTGCTGTGTTTAGCCAGGTTGCTTACAAATTCCCTGTTATCAAGAGTCTCCAATATCCTCTCGGCATAGTTCAATACGCCTTGGTATCCAAAGCCGAACTGCTCATCACCAATAAGGAGTGTAGGTACGCCGAGCTTTGCCCCCCAGATTGTCATGCCTCCGTGCCTTGCAATCATAATGTCGGGCTTGACTCTGTTCAGAATATTGACCAGCTCATAAGCCTGCTTATTGCAGACATTGTAATTTCTGACATCTCCATAGGTTTTCACATCATGTGCTAATGCATCGGAGGTAACATCGCCATTATCGTAAATCGGGTCATGGTGGAAAATTGCAGCACCCTGCACTTCAAGTCCGAGCTCCCTCAAAAGAGCTATTATGGCATGCCCATGGGCAGCCCCTGCAGTAATGTAAGCGGTTTTTCCCTTAAGCTTTTCACGGTATTCATTAAGCTTGGGAATAACCCGCTCATGCTCGTTTATAATAATTTCTTCTATTTCTTTCTCACGGTCAAGAACCTTTCCAATTTCTCTCATCCAATTATCTGTACCTTGTATTCCATAGGCCGGTGGTGACTTTATTTCCGGCACATTATATATCTGCTCAAGAGCTGCACCGATATATGTTCCAAGTGTAGGGCAGATTTGTATGGTCGCAGCAGCTTCGGATATATGCTCAAGCTGAGCAACTGTTGAGAAAGGAACGATATAATCAGCCTCATATCCTAATTTGTTGAGTAATTCATCAAAAATATGACTTCCCCAGAAGTTAATAATATTTACCCTGTTGGTTTTTTGCTTTGGAGGCTTTACTATTTTTCTTACTATTGAGTGATAAGCTGAGTCAAAGCCGGTAGTCCATATTTTTGATTTGAAGCCCTCGCAAAAGCATGAAACAACAGGTATGTTAAGCTCCTCGGATAATTTATCGGTGACACCTTCAACATCATCTCCAACAATACCCGAAGCGCAGGATGTCGTAACAAAAATTGCATTGGGATGCAGCTTATTGTAAACATCACGTATAGTATCTTCAAGCTTTTGTACAGCGCCAAAAATAGTATCGCTTTCCACAATATTTGTGTTAAAATATCTGCCGTTTGCCGGAGGAAGATTTCTCTCCATCTGGCCAACACGGTATACAAAGTTGAATCCGAAAAAATCACCGGAGCATCCAACAGGAGCATGATTTATAATTGCGGCGTCCTTTATCATTGAAAGCTGGCAAAAAGCATTGCCGGCGCTGCAGCCCATACATTGGCTGAAGCTTCTGGAGCTGTCTCTTAAGCAGCCTGAACGGGCGTGCTGTACAAGCTCCCCTGCAGTCCCTTCAAATCCGGTGATTGAGCCAAGGCGAATTTCACGGATTTGAACTTCCTGCGCCTTAATATTAATGGTACTCATTTATGAACCTCCCTAGTATAATTATTGAGCAAATGGCTTCTTAACCATGTGAAAATGTCTCTGTAAACCTGTCATACAAGAGCCCCGAAAGCTCCTTCCCTGATCCGGGAATGCCGCAGGCATCGGCCCGGCAATGCTGGCAGTGCCTGAAAACAGGGAGGTGCTTTTCAGCTGCCTCCCTTGCAGTATTCAGCTCATTGCAATCCGGAGCTCTGCGGTTCAGCATTTCATTCTGAGGTATTAATGGTATTATGTTTATTATTGAAGCTCCCCTTCCGGCAGTCTCCCTTGATATGCTTTCGAGCTCTCCATCATTGATTCCGGGTATCAGAACAGTATTAATCTTTACACAAGCGCCAAGGGAAGCTATTTTTTCAATTCCCCTGAGTTGGGCATCTATCAGTACTTCTGCCGCCTCTTTACCAAGAAGCAATTTGCCATTATAATTAATATAAGAGCAGATATTTTGCTGCGTCTCCGGATTAATGGAATTAACAGTTACAGTTATTGTATTAACTCCGGAGTTAATAACTGCTTCAGCCTTATCCGGCAGCAGCAGGCCATTAGTGCTCATACACTTGATAAGCTGGGGATATTTCTTGTGTACAAGCCTGAATGCACGAAGAGCATGATCGGTTGCAAGCGTATCCCCGGGTCCGGCTATACCCACCACAGTTATCTCCGGACATAATTCAAGTGCTTTGTCTACATATTCAAGGGCAGCAGCAGGGGTTATCACTCCTGCTGTGACCCCAGGCCTGTTCTCATGTTTGTTGAAGCCTCTTTTACAAAATTTACATTGTATATTGCATGAAGGACTTACGGGAATATGTACCCTGCCGTATTTTACATTTGCCTCGCCGTTCAGACAAGGATGTCTCTTTGCCAGATGCTCAAAGCTGCTGTTTTGCAGCTCTACAAGTTTTAACATATGTTCACTCTCCTAGAAAGCAGGAACAACGGCCACACCATATTTGTCCTGTATAAATTTCTTTACATCCTCACTAAGTAAAGCGTTCTTAAGCTTTTGAAGCTCGGGGCGGTTTTCCTCTCCCTTTCTTACTACAACTACATTGCCATAGGGGGATCGGGCATCTTCCCTGAACAAAGCTGTTTTAGGATCTATTTTTGCTTCCAATACCCTGTTTGTGTTGATAATAGCGCCATCTACTTCAGGAAGATTTCTTACAAGCAGGCCGGAATCCACTTCAACAAATTGCAGGTTTTTAGGGTTTTCGATTATATCCTTTGGTGTAGCTTTAAAATCGGAGAGGCCGTCTCTCAGTTTTATAAGCCCATTATTTTGAAGCAGTACAAGCATGCGGTATTCGTTGGAAGGGTCGTTGGTAATCAGGATTTTAGCTCCGTCTTTAAGCTCGCTTATAGATTTTATTTTAGTTGAATAAAAACCTATGGGTTCTACATGAACATTGGCCAGCACTGAATAGTCAAATTTTATTTCTCCGGCAACAGATTGAAGGTAGGGAGCATGCTGGAAGTAGTTTGCGTCTGCAAGCTTATCTCTGACAGCTTCATTCTGCTGCTCGATACCTGTTAAAATTTCAAGATTTACGCCTTCCTTTTTAAGTTTTGGTTTTATGAATTCAAGTATTTCTGCATGGGGCACTAAATCAGCCGCCACTTTAATCGTTACCTCCTTAGGGGCTTCGGCTGACGCAGCCTGCGATGGGTTCTTGGCACTGCAGCCTCCAAGTACCAGCACTGCTGACAATATTGATATTGTTAATAATGTTTTTATTTTCATATACAATTCCTCCTAATTTTTTATTCATTATTCATATTTAAATCTTTTTCTGTTTATATGCCTTGCTAAAGAATCACCTCCGAATTGCACTCCTTGAACCAATAGTATGATAATTACTACTGTACTGAGCAAAATATCTGTCCTATATCTTTGATAACCAAACCGAATAGCCAGATTTCCAAGTCCGCCTGCTCCGGTTGCGCCCGCCACAGCCGTCAAACCAATTATTGAAATCATACCTAAGGTCAGTCCTCTTATTAGTGAAGGCAGGGCTTCCGGTATAATTACCTTGGATACTATCTGGAACTGGCTGGCTCCCATTGAAAGTGCCGCTTCAATTTTTCCTCTCTCAACCTCCCTCATTGAATTTTCAAAGATTCTTGCAAGATACGGTGCTGCACCTATTGAAAGGGGTACTATGGTCGCAGTTGTTCCAAGAGAGGTTCCCATAACAAACCTTGTAAACGGTATCAATACAACAATAAGAATTATCTCCGGAACGGAACGAACTGTATTGATTATTGTTCCTAAGAGCCTGTTAAGCTTACCGTGGGGCCATATATTCCCGTTATCAGTTATTGCCATAATAGTTCCGAGGGGAAACCCCATTAGAACTGCAATAACAGCTGTTGCAACCGACATATATACTGTCTGGCCCAGCCCCACCAGGAGTACTTCCACCAAATCATCCGTCATATTCCATCACCTCCCGTGAAAGAGATATTCCCTTGGAAGTTGGAGAGTATCTCTATGAACTTTTTTAAGGTTTTACTTTTAGGATTTGCAAATAAACTGTCAGTCGACCCCCTTTCTATTATTTCGCCCTGTTCTATAACCGCGGTATTCCTGCAGATATACTTGATTACATCCAGCTCGTGAGTTATAAGGATAATAGTGATATTCAGCTTTTCATTTATATTCTTCAGAAGCTCGAGTATGGAATACGTTGTTAAAGGGTCCAGGGCGGAGGTAGCTTCATCACTAAGCAATATATCCGGTTTGTTTGCAAGGGCTCTTGCTATGCCCACCCTTTGCTTTTGTCCGCCGCTAAGCTGGGAGGGGTATGCATTTCCCTTATCTGTAAGCTCCACCAGCTCCAGAATTTCGTCTACCCTTTCTTTAATCTGAGCCTTTGGAATTCCGTCAAGCTCCAAAGGAAATCCGATGTTGTCAAATACTGTTCTTGAATCTAAGAGATTAAACTGCTGGAATATCATACCCATCTTTTTTCTGGATTTGCTTAGTGCATTTTTGTCCAGAGTGTTTATATCCAGACCCTCTATAGTTATCTTGCCTGTATCGGGTTCTTCAAGCCGGTTTAAGCATCTTATCAGAGTGGATTTGCCTGCACCGCTGAAACCAATTATCCCATATATATCTCCCTTTTCTATTGACAGGTCGATATTCTTAAGTGCAGTTATTTTGCCATAGGGAGTATTATATATCTTGCTAAGGTTGGTTATCTCTATCATCAGGTTCACCTCCTTTTATCAATTCTAAATACCGCTTCCGGTATCTCTGACCTCCCCGGTTTCAAGTGCAAGCAGGCTATCTGCCCATTTTGCGGCCCAATCCCGCAGGTTCTTTGTATCAAGTGGTGCAGGTACTCTGGAATCCGTATGCTCATAAATTTTGTTGGCAAGCCTTCTGTAAACATCCGCCTGGCTTGAATTCGGTGCAGCTTCAATTGTTGTTTTGCCCTGTAGCTCGCTTTGTGTTACTGTCACTGAGCGGGGAACATATTCTATAACTCTTGTTTCAGTCTGCTTAACAAAATCATCTATTATTTCTTTTGAGTAGGGTGCATTGATGGAGTTTGCTATAACTCCCCCAAGAAGTGCACCACCCGAATTCGAGTATTTTTTTATTCCTTTGAATAGATTGTTTGCAGCATATACTGCCATAAAGTCTGCCGAAGATACGGTAAATACATGCTCGGCAATTCCTTCTCTTATTGGTACTGCAAAGCCTCCGCAAACTACATCGCCCAGAACATCGTATATAACAACATCAAGGTCGAGTTCCTCAAAGGCTCTCTGCTGCTTTAAAAGCTGAACTGCCGTAATTATTCCCCTGCCGGCACAGCCTACACCCGGTGCCGGTCCTCCTGCCTCCACGCAGTAAACTCCGCTAAAACCCTGGAATATGGCATCTTCGGCTTTTACTGATGTATTTTCCCTTAGCAGGTCAAGTACTGTAGGTATATATTTGCCGCCCCTTAATGTGTTTGTAGAATCGCTTTTCGGATCACAGCCGAACTGCATTACTTTATAACCTGCTTCTGCAAGAGCAGCACTTATATTTGATGTTGTAGTAGATTTTCCGATACCTCCTTTACCATAAATTGCAATTTGTTTAATTTTTTTGTTTGGCATTTTCATGCACCTCCATAATTTGATACTTCTGAACATCAGAATGCATAGTTACAATAAATTTCTCAACAGAACATAAAAAAATCTTCTTCAAAAATGAAGAAGATTTTTCATTAAAACCCTTAAAAAAGGGTTATAAATACTTATATCTCTTCCTCATCTTTCAGAACAACGTTCTGCAGGAATTAGCACCATGCATGCAAATGAAACATTCTGGTTGCTGAGACTTCATAGGGCCAGTCCCTCAGTCTCTCTTGATAAGGATATTTATTTTTATGTTTAATTATAAGAGCGATATGTTATAATGTCAATAGGAATTATAGGTTTTTGGAAAATAAAATCTTTATAGAATTAATATCTATCGGGATGGCTTAATAAACAAGCTTGTGAATGTTGCGTTTTCTAAATAGAAATTATATAATCAAAATGCGAAAGCAGTAATATCTCTAATATGAGCCTTAACGTTTGTTAAGGCTTGACTACTAATCAGGAGGTAAGCCACATGAGTAAACCAAGGGTTGCACTGATTCAAATGCATGTTGAGGAAGATAAGCTGAAAAATATCGCGACTGCTTCTGAGTTTGTAAAAAAAGCGGCAGAGCAAGGTGTAGATATGGCAGTACTTCCTGAAATGTTCAATTGTCCGTACAAAACCTCCAATTTCCCGGTATATGCGGAGGAAGAAGGCGGAGAATGCTACAGCCTGCTTTCAAATCTGGCAAAGACATATGGAATTTATCTGGCAGCAGGGACAATGCCTGAAAAGGATAAGGAGGGAAGGGTATTTAACACCTCTTATATCTTTGACCGAAAGGGCTGCAAGATTGGGAAGCACAGGAAAATGCATCTGTTTGATATAGCAGTTGAGGGAGGACAGCATTTTAAAGAATCCGAAACCTTAACACCGGGAAATGAAGTAACTGTATTCGATACTGAATTCGGGAAAATGGGATTGGCTATCTGCTATGATTTCCGTTTTCCGGAGCTATCAAGACTGATGGTGGATAAAGGTGCAAAAGTATTGATTGTGCCGGCAGCGTTCAACATGACGACAGGGCCTGCACACTGGGAGGTAATGTTCAGAAGCAGGGCTATAGATAATCAGGTATATACTATTGGTACAGCTCCTGCAAGAGACGTTAACTCGTGCTATACTTCTTACGGAAACTCTATTATTGTGTCTCCGTGGGGCGATGTGGTTGTCAGAATGGATGAGAAGGAAGGCTTTTGTATAAGCACACTGGACCTTGACTATGTTGACAAAGTAAGAAGAGAACTTCCTCTTCTGGCACATAGAAGAAAGGATATTTATAAGTGCCAGAGTGTTTGATCTCCTGAGAAAAGGGGCATATATCAAGTATGCAAATAGAACTCATCAATTAATGGTATAATATGATTTAGAAGGTTAAAGTCTGGCTGACACATGAGGAGATAAAAGTGAGTTTTCTAACAGAATTATTCAATCATTATGGATATATAGTTTTATTTGTTGCATTGGCTCTTGAGCTTATAGCTTTTCCCACACCAGGAGAAACCTTGATGACATATTGCGGATTTCTTGTCTTTCAAGGCAGGTTGAACTGGGCAATAAGTATTATAGTAGCGTCTCTGGGCGTTATTTCCGGCATAACGGTTTCATATTTTATTGGACATACTTTAGGTACTTCTTTTGTAAAAAAGTATGGTCCATATATTCATTTGGGACCTGATAAATTGGATAAGACATCAAAATGGTTTGAAAGGTATGGAAATGGTTTATTAGTTACAGCTCTCTTTATTCCGGGAATCAGGCATATCACCGGATATTTTTCCGGCATTAACAAGATGCCATTTAAAAGGTTTGCTTTGAACGCTTACCTTGGAGCTTTTATATGGACAGGTACTTTTATATCTTTAGGGAGAATCTTAGGTGAAAATTGGGAAAGGTTTCACGGAGCAATAAAAAAATATCTGATTATTTTCGGTATAATTCTCGCATTAGGCTTAATATGTATTTATCTTTATAAGTATTATAAGGCTTATATTGCAGAGTTCATAATTAAATCCCTGGAGAAGTCAATCAATATATTTCATTCTCTTGGGAAAATAAAAGCGGCGGTAGTTGTAATTTGTGCAATTTTTATCGGGCTGTTTATCGTAATGGTTGGGCTGATTCAGGATCTTTTGGCAAATGAATTCAGTCAATTTGATATCATAGTTACTTATTTAGTGGGCGCGGTCTTTCCGGAAAATTGGTTATCGTTTATGAGATTTTTTAAGCTTGCAACTGCCCCATCAGCATTGGCTATTTTGATACTATCAATACTCGCATGGATTATGTACAAAGGCAGGAACCGGTTACTTGAAACGGGTTTCTTTATTATTACGGTTTTGGGCGGTGTACTGTCGGAGGCAGCATTAAGGTTAATATTCCATCGTTTGGGCCCATCAGGGTTGTCCCTGACAGCAAACATTAAATATACATTTCCAAGCGAACAAGCATTTTTGACGGTAGTTGCATATGGATTTGCTTCGTTTATGGTGCTGCGCCATGCAAGGAAAAGGCGGCTTGGGACTATATTGGCTTTACTCACCTTGGTAATTTGTATTGCTGTCGGCTTAAGTGGCATATTCTTTCGTGTTCAGTATCCAAGCGATGTTGCAGCAGGGTATGTCTTTGGGGGAGTATGGTTAAGTTTAAATATTGTACTTCTGGAAATTTTCCGCGTTTTGCCGGAAATTTAGAGGCAGTAGTCAGATCCAAACTGAAAACAATAAGTAATATAAGTAAAAAATCAAAGCTGTAAATTATTATTGATTTACAGCTTTGATTTTTTACCAACCTTTTATATTCCCTTGCGTGTAATAAACGTTATGGTAACAAAGGAGATGATAAAGTTGCAGGAATTGATCATACAAATGATGAATCAGTTTGGATACATTGGAATATTATTGATGATTGCGGTTGAGAATATTTTTCCGCCGATTCCATCAGAAATTATCCTGACGTTCGGGGGCTTTATGACGACCTACAGTCATCTGAATATATGGGGAGTCATCGCGGCGGCAACTATTGGCTCTGTATCAGGTGCAATTGTGCTTTATGAAATTGGAAGAATTTTCACGCCTGAGCGTTTGGAACACTGGCTGGATGGCAGGTGGGGGCGCATCCTGCATCTCAAAAAAGGAGATGTAACCAGAGCCTGCGGCTGGTTCAGACGTCGCGGAACATCAGCTGTATTTGTCTGCCGCTGCGTTCCGATTGTGCGGAGCCTGATTTCCATTCCGGCAGGCATGGCAAAAATGAGAATGGGGCAGTTTCTGCTGTTGACTGCTGCAGGTTCTCTCATTTGGAACGCAGTGCTGGTATACTTAGGCTTTGCTGCAGGAGAGTCGTGGGGAATTATTATTAAATACATGGATACCTATTCCATAATTACGGTAGTGGTTTTGAGCGTAATTACACTGATATCAGGTGCAGTTTTCTTTAATAAGAGATTCAGAAATAAAAAAGGTGCATAGCTGATTATTAAGCTATAAGGAGAATGGCAAAAGTGGACAAATATAAAAAATTGCTTTCAAATACAATTATATTCGGAATCAGTACTTTCAGTTCAAAGGTATTGGTATTTCTTCTTTTACCATTATATACCCGAATATTGACCAATGCTGACTATGGCGTGGTTGATCTTATAGTTCAGACATCTAATTTGCTAATCCCTATTGTAACTGTCGGCATTACAAACGGAGTCATTCGATTCGGACTTGACAAGAGCATTAATAGAAATGATGTTTTTTCAACCGGATTAATTACCATCTTTTGTGGTTTCGGAATATTTTTATTATTTGAGCCTTTATTAGCAAAAGTGCAGTATATTTCAGGATACACATTTATTATTTATAGTTTCGTTTTTATGTCATCCCTTCGTTCGTTGTGTACGCAATTCGTCAGAGCCAAGCAAATGGTACGGCTTTTCGCATTCGATGGTGTGCTCAGTACAATAACGACAATCGCCTTTACCGTTTTATTTCTTGTCGTACTTAAACTGGGGATTAACGGTTATATTCTCGCAATAATTGTGTCTGATTTTTTATCAGTAGTGTTTTTATTCTGCGCCGCAAGACTGCATAAGCATATTAAATTCAGAATTGAGGACAAGTCAACCCCAATGGATATGCTAAAGTATTCCATACCGCTTATCCCTACTATGATATTTTGGTGGATTACAAATGTGTCGGATCGCTATATTGTTACATATATGCTTGGTGCGCAGGCCAATGGTCTGTATGCAATATCTTATAAAATACCAACCGTTATAATTCTTGTATCAAGTATTTTTACAGAAGCATGGAAATTGTCAATAGTCACAGATGACAAAGCGGATCAAAGGGAACGGTTTTTTACAAATGTGTTTAAATCATATTCTTCAATTATGTTTATTTCTGCATCAGGCTTAATTTCCTTGGTAAAAGCAATTACGAAGGTATTAGTCTCAAATTCATTCTATGCGTCCTGGCGGTATGTCCCGTTTTTGATTTTGGCAACAACATTTTCATGCTTGGTAACGTTTGTGGGCAGTATTTATATGGTGGAAAAAAAGAGCGGCTTAACACTTGCTACAACATTTGCAGGAGCACTTATAAATGTGATATTGAACTTCCTGCTTATACCAAGGTTTGGTGTAAATGGTGCTGCCTTTGCAACATTTATCAGCTATGCTGCGGTGTTTATAATAAGAGCAGCCAATACAAGACAATATATAAAAATCAAATGGAACAGCATAAAATTGTTTATAAATACACTGATTCTTTTGGCGCAAAGCTTTGTGATGATTTCTGAAGTATCACATTGGATTGTCTATGAAATGACCTTTTTAATGATAATGGTGTTTATTAATGCAAAGGATGTGTTAATTAACGTCAAAAAATTATTTGCATGACACGTTTATTTTTAACAGTTAGATATGATGTGATAAAATTAAATTTAATATCAACCTTTTTGAGCATTGTGCGTGTAATTTATTGTAAGAGAGAAGAGGTGAGGCTTTGAATGATATAAAGCTGATATTAGCCTGTCAAAATGGAAATAAGCAAGCTTTTAACGAGCTTATTGCACTGTACTATCCCTACGTTTCAAAGTTTCTCTTAAAGCTTACTGCAAATGACGCTATCAGTGAGGACCTGATACAGGACACTTTTGTAAAACTCATTCGCAGCATAGACAGCTTTGATGTCCATGGAAAAGCAGCCTTCGCAACTTACCTTATGACAATCGCGAAGAATTGCTATATAGATTATCTGCGTAAGAATAAAAATATAATGGTGAACATTGATGAACAGGAGATAGCTGACACATCGACGCTTGAGAATAAAGTGCTGAATCACCTTGAAGCATCAGAACTGTTAAAGGCGGTTGATGCCTTGCCATGGGAGCAGGCACAGGCAATAAAGCTAAAATATTTGGAACAGCTGACTTTACAAGAAATTGCAGAAAAATTTAATACAAAGCCAAAAACAATTAAGAGCCGGATACATGACGGAATGGTAAAGCTGCGTAAGGGTTTGGGAAAGGGAGGAAATGAGAATGGATAAAGAATCAGATAAACTGCTGCTTATTCTTGAAGTCGAAATTGAAAAAAAGTGCTTCGAAATAAAAAGGAAAAAGGCTGAGCAAAGGCTTACGAAATTATTTGTTCTGATGTGTATCTTGTTTTTGACAGTTCCCGTATTAATGGTCTTTGCAGGGGTGAATCTGCTGTCAATGTGCATTCCCGTCGTGTTGTTTTTAGTATTTGCAGTGTTCGCACTTTCTCCAATCATATTAAATAATAATTTAGGAGGTGCTGAAAGATGAATAGTTTTAATAAGATAATAGAGAAGCTGAACTTTAAAAGGATAATCGTACTGTATGTGATTTTTGCCGTCATAGCAGGGATATTGTCTGCAGTACTTTTGGGTTATACGTTTAAAGATAAATTGCTGTTTGCCTATAACTACAATAAAGTCAGTGAAAAAATTGAGGACGGCAAGCTTGGCGTTGACGCTGTTAAGTCAGACATTACGGCCCTTGCCAATCAATCGGCAGATGTTTACGACATCTTAATTCTTGATAAAAACAATAAGGTTACATTTTCAGCCAAGAACTCAGAGTTTGCCGGCGGAGGTGAGTTTACTTTAGAGCGTGGCAAAGATGAAGAAAACCGTTATTTAACTTATTCGCAAAATCCGGATGTGACCTTTAAGCTGGTGAAAAATGATGAGCTGATGTTGTCTACGGTGCTTCTTGACAATGAAAGAGAAATCGAAAACAACCATGATGACAACACTTTTTTTGAAGACAATTTTAATTCCAAAAAAATCTATCTGTTAAGCTATACAGCTAATAAAGCCGCAGGAGATAAAATTTACTTTATCAGTGATGTGCATCCTGTACCTAAGGGTTCACTATACATTGAAATTGTCGGAGCGGTTGCTACCTTATTCTTTATGCTGTATTGGGTGCTCGTTGCTCTTTGGGTATATCAGAATGCGAAAAAATCAAAAATAAATGCAGTGCTGTGGGGCATTATCACGCTATTTACAAATCTTGCAGGATTGTTTATTTACCTCATTTATAAGCAGAACAACCAAACCTGTTTTAAATGCGGAGCAGTACAAAACAAGGGAAATATATATTGCACCTATTGCGGTACAAAGCTTAGCAAGACCTGCAAAAAATGCAGCGCAATCATAAGTGAGGAAGACAGTTTTTGTAATCACTGCGGAAGCAGAATATGCAATGATGAAAAGGATGAGTAACCGTGGAATTCATACAAAATATTGACAATGCTGTACTGGAGTTCATTAGAATTCACATGAGCTCAGGGATTTTGGATAGTACAATGCCATTCATCACAAAGCTTGGAAGTGGTGCTTTTATCTGGATTGTTGCGGCCTTTGTTTTTTTGGCAAGCAAGAAATATCGGATGGACGGATTGCTGCTGATTGTTTCATTGCTGCTCTGCGGCCTGATAGGTAATATTATTCTAAAACCGTTGATTGCAAGAATCAGGCCTTTCGATGTGAATACGGCGATTCAGTTATTAATTGCAAAACCGACTGATTTTTCATTTCCTTCAGGACATACTATGACCTCTTTTGCGGCTGCCACTGCAATATTTAATGCGAATAGCAGCATGGGCATTGCGGCATTTATACTTGCAGCATTGATTGCATTTTCAAGGCTCTATTTATATGTGCATTATCCGTCTGACATCATTGGTGGAATGCTTATAGGAGTATTAATTAGTATCACAACCATTCATATTTTTAATTTAAAAATGAAAGAAGAGAAAAGCTTATGATAAAAACAACGTCACTAAAAATGACTTATCCAAACGGCTTTACTGCGGTAAATGGTATAGATTTGAATGTAAATAAGGGTGATATTTTCGGCTTTTTAGGTCCGAATGGAGCCGGGAAAACAACAACAATTCGTATGCTGACAGGGCTCTTAAAGCCGACAAGCGGCAGTGTTACTATATCCGGCATTGATGTAGCAAAATTTCCGAATGAGGTAAAAAAGCGAGCAGGAGTGCTCCCGGAATCTCATGGCTTTTACAACTCAATGACAAGTGTGGAATATCTGACTTATTTTGCGGACCTCTACGGAATGGACAAAAAGCAGACTAAAGCACATATTAGTGAGCTGTTAGGGAAAGTCGGTTTACAGGATAAAAAGGATGTACTGATCGGTCATTATTCAAGGGGTATGAAACAGCGTTTGGGGCTTGCAAAAGTGCTGATCAATAATCCGGAGGTTATCTTTTTGGACGAGCCGACACTTGGTCTTGATCCTATTGGGCAAAAGGATATTCACAATTTGATTATAGAAATCAACAAGCAGATGAACGTAACAGTCTTTATCACCTCTCATCTGCTCAAAGACATTGAGGTGCTTTGCAACAAGGTTTGCATTGTGAAAAGGGGCATATTGATTGAGCAAGGAGAAATTGCAGACCTAAAGGCAAAGTATGCTGCGGAGCTTCAAAAAGAGGATATAACCATGGAAGATATATTCTTTACACTCACAGAGGAAAAAGGCGGTGACGACAAATGATTTGGACAATATTTAAAAAAGAGGTTAAGGAAACCCTCTTTGCTATGAAAGGTATCATTTGGTTTGTTGTTGTATCTGTACTTTTTTCTGTGTTATGTTTTGCTATTGTCTCGGTAAAGGAATTGAGCCTTATGGCACAGACAGAAGTTATCATGACTTTTTCCAAGCTGGCGCTGGGCATCGGCGTAGGTATCAGTGTGATACTCGCATCAGTAAGCTTTTCCCATGAACGGGAAGCGGATACATTGGAATCTTTACTGCTGACTCCGATTACCAAATTTCAGCTTGTGGCAGGAAAACTGTCCTCCACCCTAGTGATGACTTTAGGTGTTTATCTGATTGCTATTCCCTATTTAGCAGCACTTGCTTACAAAACAGGCGCAACAATAACCGCCATAGCCCTGTTGTTTATTATGGGACTTATTGCAGCAATCGCATTTTCCATGATAGCCTTTGGAATTTCAATACTGCTTGGAAATTCCAAAAATGCAATCATTACATCGATTATTGTAATAGTCATCACTGCTATTCCCTCATTCTTATCCACCACTACAAAAAAAGCAGGCTTCGCAATGATTGTCAATAAAATTAGTCCTGTATCAAACACCTTTAATTTCATGAAAGAGATTATCATAAATAAACAGGGTGTGTCTGTGCCAATGCTAATACCAATCCTGATGTTTTTTGCTCTAGCCGCTCTGTTTTTAACTTATAGTGCAAACCATATGGATTACAAGGGGGGCGAATAAGATGAAAAAAATAATTACAACCTTTTGTGTTGCTATGGTTTTAATGCTATCAATTTCTACTGCTGCTTTTGCAGCAGATAATCAAAGTATGAGTGTTACAATACTTTCTCCTGAAAGTGCAAGGGGCGTTGCCGGGCTTGAACAAACTATCAAAGCAGAAGTAAAAAACAATACCGATAGACCTATTGATGATGTGATGGTGTACATTACAATGGCCGATATAAATAAACACATGACAGTAAATCTTGAAGATTACAGTGCTGACAAGCCAGTGGTAATCGGCACTTTGGGAGCAGGAGAAACAAAAACTGTCGAGCTTCCTGTTCGTCTTGTGTATGTCAGCAGATTTTATCTCTATACAACAGTTGTATCAAGCACTTCGCCGCAGATCGTATCGAGTAATGCGATACCTATTGAAATCATTGGGAATACCATGATTAATAAGACAATGGTGCAGTTGATTTCATTAGTTACGCCTATTGCAATTTTACTTCTCGTTTTAGTTTTTATGGCAGCCAATAAAAGAAAGAGAAGTGTAAAATAGAAGAATAGAAATGCTTAAAGAGGGACAATTCAGCTAAAAACTGATTTGTCCTTTTTTTATTATTTAGCATTAGATGCAGAAATATTGGACAATATACAAAAAAGAGACATATAAATACAAGTTGTTTAGGAGGATTCAAAGTGCCGGATGTAATTATTATTGCAGATGACTTGACCGGGGCCAATGCAACAAGTGTGCTGCTTGCAAAGGAAGGCTATAAAGCATGTACTTTTTTGAGGCTTGAAGCTTATTCTGAAAAGGATGCAAGCGCATTCAACATAATTTCTATCAGTACCGACAGCCGGGCAATTTCAAAAGAAGAAGCCTATAAGAGAGTAGCCAATGTGGCCGGATTTTTTAAGAATAAGAATGCGAAATTCTTCTCAAAACGTATAGACAGTACGTTAAGAGGAAACATTGGAGCAGAAACCGATGCTGTATTGGACACTTTAGGCGGGGATGAGGCAGCAATAGTTGTTTCGTCATTTCCTGCATCCGGCAGGGTTACAATAGGCGGATACCTGCTGGTGCATTCAGTGCCTTTGGAAAAAACCGACGTAGCCAAAGACCCCAAAACTCCGGTTCACACTTCAAGTGTCAATCAGCTTATTCAAAGCCAGACGAAGTACAAGGTTGGTCATATTTCCCTGGATGAAGTATTTAAGGGTCCTGAGAAGCTAAGAGACAGAATCATTTCTGAAAAGGAAAAGGGAAATAAAATCATTACCATAGATGCCACAACGGATGATGATATTGAAGTAATTGCCAAGGCTGTTACTACAGCCAGCATGTATGTAGTAGCAGTTGACCCGGGACCTTTTACAGCTGCTTTGGCGAAGGAACTGGTTCCGAAGCCTGCAAAGGGAAGAGGAAGAAAAGCCCTGCTGGCAATTGGAAGTGTAAGCAATCTTACAAGAAGGCAGATTGAAGAGCTTAGAGTCAGGCACAATCCTCTGCTTGTTAATGTTGATTCAAAGAAGCTGATTTATGAAAGCTCCAAAGCAGATGAAATAAGCAGGGTTGCAAATAAGCTTCTGGAGGATATGGATGAATATGAGATTATTGGGCTAATTACGACAAGCACTGAACATGAGGTGCTGGATCTGAGTGCTATCGCAAAAGAACTGGATATAACAGAAGATGATGTTGCTCAAAGAATTTCGGACGGCCTGGCAGAAATTACCTATGAGGTACTACAGCAAAGTGAAACTGCCATAGGAGGCCTTTATACCAGCGGAGGCGATGTGACTGTAGCGGTATGTAAAAGGCTTGAAACTGCCGGGATCGCTGTGAAGGACGAAGTATGACCTTTGGCAGCGTACGGCAGGATTGTGCAGGGTATGTACAACAACATGCCCATAATAACCAAGGGTGGTCTGGTAGGAGATGCGGATGCTCTTATAAAATGCGTTGAGTATCTGCTGACCAAAATATCAACAGAGTTTGTCTATGATAAAAAGCATTAGATAGAAAGGAAGATGAGTAATGGATAGGAGCTTTATAGGAGTGCCAATGGGAGATCCTGCGGGTATAGGCCCGGAAATAGTTGTCAAGGCACTTGCCGACGATAAGGTCAATCAGGTGGCAAAGACGGTTGTAATCGGCGACAAGAGTACTATTGAGCAAGCAATGAGGTTTTGCAACCTTAATCTGGAAGTCAAGGCTATAGAAGATGTTCAGAAAGGAGACTACAGGACTGGAGTAATAAACCTTATTGATTTAAAAAATGTGGACATTAAAAGTCTGGAGATTGGCAAAGTTCAAGGCATGGCAGGAAAGGCTGCTTTTGATTACATCAAAAAGTCCGTGGAACTGGCCATGGCAGGGAAGATAGATGCCCTGGCAACTACCCCCATAAACAAGGAAGCTTTGAAGGCAGGCCAAATAAACTACATAGGCCATACGGAAATACTGGAGGACCTGACAAATTCCAAGGACCCTCTTACGATGTTTCAGGTGTATGATCTGAGAGTATTTTTCCTGTCCAGGCATGTATCCTTAAGAAAAGCTTGTGACATGGTAACAGAGGAAAGGTTGTTCGATTACATCCAGAGATGCATGAAGGCTTTGGAGAGATTGGGAATCAATAATGCCAAAATGGCAGTAGCGGGTCTGAATCCGCACAGCGGTGAACACGGCTTATTCGGAGACGATGAAGTCAGGGAAATTGAACCTGCAATCCGGAGAGCAAAAGAACTGAGGTTTAACGTTATAGGACCTGTACCGGCAGATTCGGTGTTCTATTTTGGACTGAAAGGAAGCTACGATGCAGTACTTTCGCTGTACCACGATCAAGGGCATATTGCTACAAAGATGGTGGATTTCGAAAGGACCATATCTATTACTAATAATCTGCCGTTCCTCAGGACTTCTGTAGACCACGGGACAGCATTTGATATTGCGGGAACAGGCAAAGCAGGAGCGGTAAGCATGATCGAAGCAATCATACTTGCAGCAAAATACGCACCAAAGTTCAATAAATAAGGAGGGATACAAAACATGGAAACGGCAATATCAGGAAACCAAATGATATTTGCGCTTGTAATAAGTATTTTTATATTAATCTACTTAATCATGAAAACCAAAATCCATGCTTTCCTGGCATTGATAATAGCAGCGGCTTTGACAGGAGTATTGGGAGGAATGCCTGTCACTGATGTCCTAAATTCAATAACAAAGGGCTTCGGCGGCACTCTGGGAAGTATAGGCATAATAATAGGCTTTGGAGTAATGATGGGTGAGCTCTTTGAATTCTCCGGTGCTGCTGAAAGGATGGCCAAGACTTTCATAAAGCGCCTTGGTAAGGGAAGAGAGGAGATTGCCCTGGCAATAACGGGTTTCATAGTATCAATACCCATATTCTGTGATTCCGGCTTTGTAATATTGTCACCCCTGGCAAAGGCTATATCCCGGAAAACAAACAAATCTGTCATTACTTTAGGTGTTTCTTTGGCAGCCGGTCTGGTTATTACACACTCCCTGGTGCCTCCGACGCCAGGCCCTGTAGGCGTTGCAGGCTTGTTCGGAGTAAGTGTCGGCAGTCTGATACTATGGGGTATTGTAATGGGTATACCTATGATTGCGGTGGGTATAGCTTATGCCAGGTATATAGGAAAACAAATATATCAGATCCCAAGTGAAGAGGGCGATGGCTGGGTGCGATTGAGCGGACCGCAGACTTTATCACATTATACCGACGACAAGGACGACAGGCAGCTGCCATCTACCTTTATGGCTTTTGCTCCAATAGTAGTACCGATAATACTGATACTATTGCAGACAATAGGTGCGGTATTAAAGATACAAGGCCCGACGGCAAGTATCATTAACTTTTTCGGTGCACCTGTAATAGCTGTCGGCATAGGCTTGATCATTGCAATATACGGTTTGACCCGCAAGGCTTCAAGAAGTGAGACTATTGAGCAAATGGAAAACGGCATCAAATCGGCAGGTATAATCATACTTGTTACAGGCGGCGGCGGTGCATTGGGTATGGTACTTCGCGACAGCGGAGCAGGCGACTATATCGCACAGCTAATTGCAAGAACGGCATTACCTGCAATATTGCTGCCTTTTATAATAGCATCCCTGATAAGATTGATTCAAGGAAGTGGTACTGTATCAATGATTACAGCAGCATCAATAACTGCTCCTATGATTGCTAAACTTGATGTAAACCCGGTATTTGCAGCTTTGGCAGCATGTACAGGTTCGCTGTTGTTCTCATATTTCAACGACAGTTATTTCTGGGTAGTAACCCGTATGCTTGGCATCAAGGAAGCAAAGGAACAAATGAGGGTTTGGTCCTTTACAACCACACTTGTCTGGGCAACAGGACTGGTCACATTATTGATATTAAACGCTATATTTGGATAAATACCTGTAAGATTCTTGCTTCTGTTATTTAGTAAGGTGGTAACAAAGCCTCACGGCAGAAATTGTTGTGAGGCTTTGTTATAGGACAATAAAAGCTTAAATATCTATAGATATAAGTAATCCATAAAAGGAGAATATCTATGATTGATAATTTTAAGCTTTCGCTGCAAATTGGAGCGGTTTTTATCGGTACTGTAGTTGGTGCAGGCTTTGCCACCGGCCAGGAAATCATGCAGTTCTTTACCTGCTTCGGAAAAACAGGAATGATAACCCTTGTACTGTCAGGTTTGCTCTTTTATATCATAGCTGCGGCCGTCATAAACACTGCAGCCTATTATGAAACATATAACTACAAGGATTTGATATATCATATCACCGGCAATAAAATAGGCCTTCTATATGATATTCTTGTGACCTCCTTTCTTCTCATAGGAACCTCCATAATGTTTTCCGGCAGCGGTGCTCTTTTCAAAGAAAGCCTGGGCTTATCTCCATTGTTGGGGGTAGCACTGATGGCATTGCTTACGCTGGTCATAATACTTCAAGCTCTGAACGGAGTATTAAAAATAAACTCCATTATTGTACCCCTGCTTTTTTCCGTTATTGTGGCAGTACTTGCATCAACTATATTGAATGGTGATATGGGGAGCATTGACTCAAAGCTCTTTGCAAATTACCAAGGCAGTGCTGTCAAGCCTATACTTTTCTTCCTGTTTTATTGCTGCTACAACACCTTTCTTTCCTTAGGCGTCCTGGCTGCCATTCCCGAGAAAATAAAGAGCCCGGCTGTTTTAAAATCAGGAGTTTTTCTTGGGTCTATGGGTTTAATGCTCTTGTCCCTTATGCTGAACATAAGTCTTACGCTTAAAAGTCCTCAAGTATTTGAATACTCGGTTCCTATGAACTACATAACTTCAAATTTTGGGAAAATAATAAAAAGTACAGTATCCATTTGCGTTTGGTGCGAGATATTCTCGACAGCCGTATCAAATACCTTCAGTGTAGCAAAAAGAATAAGCGGCGGCAAAGGTATGCCATATTGGCAGACGTGCTCCATTGTGGTTTTGTGCTGCTTACCTCTTGCATTTTGGGAGTTCAGGAGCCTTATAGGCTTTTTCTATCCTTTATTCGGAGCATTGTCGATGCTTATAATATTAAGGCTGTTATATACATCATATAAATTAGGAGAAAAAGTGAAAAGGGTAAATGCGTTTCTCTTGATACTTTGCCTTATCCTTATGTCCGGATATGCAATAAGCAACCCGCAGCAGAGCTTCTCTTTTACTAAACCAACCGAAGCTTCGTATGACATTACTATGAAACAGGATCTGCTATGCCTGATGATAGCTTACCCTGAGCATATCTCAAGCTTGGAGCAATCGGACGGACGAGTATATCTGGTGATGAAAACAGGAAAGAAGATTTTATATGATGATAAAAAAACAAAGAGTATCGAAGCTAAAATTGCGTATCCTGATTTGCAGGATATGATGGAGCAACCATATCCTATTACACCGATAAAAAAGCTTATGGACAAAAACTATGACCCGGGACGTGCTCGCGTATATAGTCTGCTAAACGAGGTATATGGAGAATCAAAGCAGAAGATTGAGGGTAATCTTGTGAATGTTAAAGTAGGATATGGTACTTTTCAGTTTAATAAAAACAACCAAGCAGCAGAAGCCTTAAAAAATGCCATGAGTGAGCTTGCTCCACTGGTTGAAAAAAGAAAAGACATCAGAGCCTGTGCATACCCCTGCAGCGGCACCTACAACTATCGTGTTATTGCAGGTACAAACCGCCTGAGTCCGCATTCTTACGGAATAGCTGTAGATCTGGCAAGAGATAAAAGGGATTATTGGCAGTGGGCATCCAGGGAAGAAGGCCAAAAAAGACTATCTTCTTATCCGGATGAGCTTGTTGAGATTTTTGAAAATAATAACTTCATTTGGGGAGGCAAATGGGGGCATTTTGACATTCTGCATTTTGAATACCGGCCTGAGATTATAATAAAATCCCGTTACTTTGGAAACACACCGAGTTTTCAACAGAGGTGGTATGAGGGAGCACCCCTGGAAGACTCATATATTGCGGAATGTATCAAAAAAATAGATGATGTGTTAAAATAAAATTGTGTTTATTTCTATGTCAAAAACAGATATAATAGATTCGGTTGCAAACAGGCAGATAAACAAATCAGGAGGAGTCAAATGAATATAGCCTTTTTTCTTACGCCTAAAGAAGAAGTTATTTGGATACCGACAGACTCGACAATGAGACAAGCGATTGAGAAGATGGAATATCACAGATATACTGCAATACCACTTATTGATAATGAAGGCAAATATGCGGGCACCATAACGGAAGGTGATATACTCTGGTGCTTGAAACATGCTCCGGATTTAAACTTTAAAAATACCAACAAGATTCTGGTAAAAGATATACCGAAGCACCAGATTAACAAGACAGTCTCCATAAACTCCCAAATTGAAGATTTGATTCTTCTTTCCATTAATCAGAACTTTATTCCTGTGGCTGATGATCATGATATATTCATAGGTATCATCAGAAGAAGTGATATAATCAATTATTTCTATAAACTGGTTTTTAAAGAATCGAAGCAAACTGAAAAGACTGTATAACCTAAAAAAACAAACTCAATCAATTTGATTGAGTTTGTTTTATACCATAATAATATTATTTTCTATCTATTATTGAAAGCTTGGGTATATTGTCTCCAAAGCATTCACTAAAGGCCTTGAGAAAAGAAATTGCGAATTCCCGGCTATCAGTATCTATAATCGAATTTTTAACTACTTGTTCCAATAACACCATTAAGTTTTCCAATTCATAGCCTTCAAATTTTACTGTATCACTATCAATCTTTATCATAATACCCTCCAAATAATTAAAATCACTTAATCATTATACACTAAAAAAGTCGCTTTTTGTAGAGCAATGTAAGAGTAATTTCTGGCGAAAAGCCCGGAGAACATTTATTATTTACCTAATACTCATTATAGTGCCGTTGACCTATTTACATAGTGCTGAAGCACTGTTATTCATACTTTTATATCATTTTTGCAATTTGTGTTGTATAATAAAAAAGTTATTTTATTGGAAAACAAGAAAAAGCAAAGGAAAATAGCAAATCTATCGAAAGGTGGAGACGCAAAGCCACGGGCCTAAAGCTTAATGCCAGGGTGGCCGGGTTGCCGAAGATGCAATTACAATATTGATCAAAAAGACTATTTCGGCATTTGCTGATACAGTCTTTTTTATTTTGTGCAATAAACATAACAATATATATGATAAAAGCAGGTGATTGACGTGAGACTGGTTCCTACAAAATGTATTCCGCAGGATGCAGTTCTGGCTGAGGCAATTTATACGGATTATGGACGGGTACTTATCGGTGAGGGGACGAAGTTGACCCTAAGATTGGTGGAAAGAATCAACGAGAACAATATTTATTCGGTTTATATCAAAGACAGGCACAGCACAGGGGAGATTGAACGGCTGGTCAATCCCTTGCTCAGACAGAAAGGCTACACCCTGGTTAAGAGGATCTTTGATGCGGCAAGCAACACAAAACCTGACGGTACACCGGCGCCAATGCCTATACTGGGGATGATGCCGGAGCTTTCCGCGTTAATGGATGATATAATCTATGAAATGACTGGTTTCAAGGAGAAGCAGCTGGAATATATCGATATAAAGAACATAAACAGCTATATATACAGTTCCGCAATAAACGTCGCATTGCTCTCGATACTCATTGGCTGGGAATTGGGTTTGAACAATGAAATGATTAATCAGCTCTTTATGGGCGGTATTTTTCATGATATAGGAATGGCCATGCTTCCAAAGACGGTAACATACAAAAAGGAACCTCTTACGCTGGAAGAGAAGAAGCTGCTGTTATATCATCCGTTGAAGGGATACGATTATCTCAAGGATAAGGGTTTTCTCAGTTCTTACATCAGGGCTGTAACTCTGGGACACCATGAGCATATTGATGGTTCCGGCTATCCCAATAGGAAGAGCGGCAATGAGATTCATCTAATGACGCAGATTATAGGAATTGCTGACATATACGATGCTATGACTTCAGACAGGCCGTACCGTCAGGCATTGCCTGCCAATGAAGCTCTTGAATATATAATGTCGGTTGCGGATAAGCATTACAGTATTGATGTTGTAAAAGCATTAATAAAAAAGATAAATCCATATCCTGTAGGAAGCCTGGTGGGGCTGACAAACGGAGAAATAGCAGTGGTGAGGAAGGTGCCGTCCGATATGCCTTTAAGGCCTCAAATAAGTATCATAAAGAACAAAAACGGCGGCTTTGAATACGAGGATGTGAATCTTATAGAAAACAAAACGCTTGCTATCAAGGGAATCCAGTATTAGGAACTGATGGAAAAGCTTAATATAATTATGGTGACTTTAAAATTTTCTTGAATTGACAAATTTGTGCATTCTGTTATGTTATTATTAACTTAACAGAATGTTTTGCATTAAGACAGATAACTCATTAAATACCGTGCCTGACAAAAGAAAGGATGATACTATGGAGTCTTTGAAAATAGGGAACAAATATTTTGTAAGGATTGACAAGGGTGAAGAGGTGATAGCTTCATTAAAACAATTTTGCAGTAACAGCGGTGTGGGTCTGGGCTCCATAATGGGCCTGGGAGCGGCTGACAGGGTTACGATAGGGCTTTTTAACACCATTACCAAGGAATATCACAACACAGAGCTTGCAGGAGAATATGAAATTACCAATTTGACGGGGAATATAACTACAAAGGATGGAGAAATATACCTTCACCTCCACATTACCCTGGGTGATGAGGATTACAGGGCTCATGGGGGACATTTGAACGAATGCTGGATATCAGGAACCTGTGAGCTGGTCATAGATGCAATTGATGGAGAAATAGGAAGGGTCTTTGACGAACATTCCGGTTTGAATCTATGGAAGCTTTAATGCTATATTAATAAGCACAGTATTTATAAAGCATCCGCAATGGTAAAACAGATGACTATAGGTATTGATATATTTGATGTATAATAGTATATTTTGAAGTAATAATAACAAATAATGGTTTTGAAATAAAAAAGGAGGGTTAATGATGGGCAAGGATTTTTATACAGCGATAAAGGATCGGCGCACTATTTATGGAATAAGCAAGGAGGCTGTTATTCCGGATGAAAGGATAATTGAGCTGGTTAATAATGCAGTAAAGCATGCTCCTACGGCATTTAACTCTCAAAGCGGAAAGGTGGTGCTGTTGTTAGGTGAGCATCACAACAAACTTTGGGATATTACAAAGGAAACCCTGCGTAAAATAGTGCCTGAAGGGAAGTTTGCTCCGACAGAAGAAAAAATTAATTCTTTCCGAAACGGTTACGGCTCAATTTTATTCTTTGAGGACCAGAGTATAGTTGAAGGGCTTCAGGCTAAATTCCCAACATATAAGGATAATTTCCCGCTATGGTCCCTGCAGTCTACCGGAATGCTTCAGTATATTATATGGTTATCCCTGGATATCGAAGGTTTTGGTGTTTCATTACAGCATTACAATCCTCTCATAGACGATGAGGTTAAGAAGGAATGGAGCATACCGGCAAATTGGAAGCTATGGGCGCAGATGGTATTCGGAAAGCCGACCGCCCCGGCGGGTGAAAAGGAGTTCAAGCCCTTGGAGGAAAGGGTTAAGATATTTAAATAATCCTGAATAAATAAAAGAAGCATTAAGTTTAAGGCTTAACGCTTCTTTTGTATTTTTACTATGCTTTAAATCCCGATACAATATTGTTCAGGCTTGCTGCCATACTGGCCAGCTCCTCTGCCGTAGCTCCTACTTCCTCTATTGCACTTGCCTGCTGCTGGGTAGTTGCACTGATTTGTTCGGAGCTGCTTGCTTGCGCTTCTATATTTTCTGCCATTGAATCAATGGAAGATGAGATTTCTTTGGTCATTGCAGATTGCTGAACTGCCGTTTCTGAAATTTCGTTTATCTGAGAAACGATGGTATTTATTTTTTCGATTATATTCATTATATAGCTGTTTGATTCACTTGCAGCAGAATAGCTATTCCTGATGAGCTTATCGGAATTAAAGGTCTTTTCCCTGGCCTCCGCACAATTTGTCTGAATTGCTTTAACCATATCCTCAATGCGCTTTGTTGCTTCTTTGCTTTGTTCTGCCAGTGCACGTACCTCATTGGCTACCACCGCAAAGCCGCGTCCCTGCTCACCGGCTCTTGCGGCTTCAATTGCTGCATTCAGGCTGAGAAGATTGGTCTGTTCCGATATGCTGGTAATAAGTTCAATTGCTTGATTTATTTCCTGCGCTGACTTTTCAAGCTCAAGCATTATATTGGATACTTCACCGGAGGCGGTTCTCACAATATTTATTGAATCAGAAACATTTGCAACCAGCTGGCCTCCCTTTTCGGCAGCAGCCTTAACCTCCCTGCCTGTTTCGGCTGCCTGTTTGCTTGACTCAGCAGTGGCTATTGCCTTACTTGATATATCGTTGATTGTGGCTGATATTTGCTGGATTGCAGCGGTATTATTCTCGTTGCTCTCAGCAATATGGCCTATACCGTTGGCAATTTCCTGCATTGAGTTATTGGTTTCCTCCATGGTAGCAGACAGCTGCTGGCTTGCAGAAGTTACTGCGCCGGAAGAGTTCAATACTTCACGTATTACCTTTTGCAATGAATCAGCCGTTCTATTAAGTGACTGGACAAGCTCACCAAGTTCATCATTGCTCTTGTAATCTATTCGGCTTATCAAATCACCATCAGCCAGGCTATTTGCCAGTTTGAGCGATTTTGTAATGGGTTTTTTGATTGACCTGGTGACCAAAATTGTTACAATAATGCTAATGAATATGCACGCCAAAAGTAGTGTAAGCATGAGCATGGAGCTTTTAGCATAGGTATCTTTGCTGAGCAAACTTGCTTTCTCAGCTTCTTCCGTATTTATATTTACTAAATTGTTAAGTATAGTAATTGCACCTTCACGGCTGAAGCCGCTATTGTTTATTGTGAGTGCAGCTGAATTCATATCTCCGGCCATGTGCTGTGAAACAGCCGAATTGATATCCTTTTCATACTGGGATATGTAGCCGGCAAAACTAGCCAATTCTTTTTTCTCTTTGTCTGAAAGTTCTGTTTTTTGGAATTTATCCATAGTATCATTAAGTGCCTTAAAGCTGCTGGCGAAACTCTCCTCTAATTTTGCATACTCTGAAGTATTGGTAGATCCGATATATTTAAAAACATCACCGCGGATCGTAAGCAGTTCACGCCTAGCCTCACCCAGATATCTTATCGGCAGAAGGTTGTCTGAGTACATTGACTCCATGCCTTTGTTGATGGTACCAAGACTATAAAAAGCAATGCCACCTACAATAATTGATAGAATAATTACCATTGTGAACCCGAATATTATTCTTGCTGAAATTTTCACCCTGAATAATGCTTGCATAATATCGCCTCGATTCTGCATATTTTATGAAAATTATAACATATTATGGCAACGAATGCTATAGCGCACCCAAACATGTCATAACTTGCTTAATATGTTTCTGTTAATAACAATATTTTGATTACAAGGTGCATATAATGTGGATTTATTGTATAATTTTCTATAATACTTTATTGATTGGCATGTATTGCAGCAGATAAATAAAATGATACGAAAGAAGGATTTTATTATGGTAAACTCAATTCCGAACAGAACAAAGGCATATGAACTCTTACTGGAGTTTAATAAGAATGAAAGCCTTGTTAAACACGCACTGACAGTTGAAGCTGTTATGCGGCACTTTGCGGAGCTGCTTGGAGAAGACGAAGAAAAATGCGGTATTGTCGGTTTGCTTCACGATATTGACTATGAAATGTATCCGGAGCAGCATTGCATAAAAGCAAGGGAAATACTTGCAGAAAGAAATTGGCCTGAAGAGTATATTCATGCTGTGTTAAGCCATGGCTGGAAGCTTTGCTGTGACGTTGAGCCCATAGAGAAAATGGAAAAGGTTTTATATACTATTGATGAGCTTACTGGGCTTATTGCAGCAACAGCCATTATGAGGCCGAGCAAAAGCATACTCGATATGGAAGTGAAATCGGTAAAGAAGAAATGGAAGCAAAAGAGCTTTGCAGCAGGAGTAAACAGGGAGGTCATCGAAGAAGGAGCAGCAATGCTGGGCATGGAATTAGACCAGGTGATAGAAGAGACGATAAAAGGCATGCAAAAAGTAGCAGAGGAAATAGGGTTAAAGGGAAATATATAGCTTGGCATAAAAGCATCCGCGCTTCGGCGGATGCTTTTATATCGGGTTCATGTATTAGGGTTGTACCGCTTCAGCATAAGGTAGCTGCAACCGCAGTAAAAACTGAAGCAAGGCTAAGAAATCTGTCCTTTATTATTATCCTTTTTCAAACAAAATTATTAATTATCCGATGGAATCTCTTCAACGAATATTTGCACCGCTTTATGAGAAAACTTACTTTGAAACCAGCATAATTGGAAGGAGTAGTATTAATGGGAGAAACAATACTGGAAAAAACTGAAGGTCGTGCCAGCTATCATGATTCAGTAGAGGAAATGCTTCCGCGAATCAGGGAGGATGGAATGTCTAATGCTTGGGACCGGTATGCGCTGCAGGAGAAAATACGATGCAAATTCTGCCTTCAAGGATTAAGCTGCCAGCTTTGTACAAACGGTCCATGCAGAATCAGTGAAAAAACCGGACAGGATAAGGGTGTATGCGGAATCGCAGGTGATGCCATGGCAATGAGGAACATGCTGCTGAGAAATATAATGGGGGCAGGTACGTACAGCCACCATGCTTATGAAGCCTACCGCACCTTAAGGGAAACTGCCCAGGGTAAAACACCTTTCAAGATCACTGATATAAATAAGCTGAAATGGATGTGCGACAAGGTAGGGATTGACAGTAAGCAGGATATAAACAAAATGGCGGAAGAACTGGCTAACTTCCTGGAAGCTCAAATGCACATAGGCTCGGAAGAGACAAATATAATGGTTGAGGTTTTTGCACCTAAAAAGAGGAAGGAAGTATGGAAAAAGTTAGGCCTGTACCCTTCGGGGAGCGTGCATGAGGAACAGAACTGTGTCGCAAGCTGCCTCACAAATGTAGACGGCAGCCATGTTTCCCTGGCGTTAAAAGCGCTCCGTCTCGGCTTGGCAACTATTTATAATACGCAAATAGGGCTGGAAATGACCCAGGATATACTTTTCGGGACACCGAAACCCCATGAAGTAAATGTGGATCTGGGCATTTTCGATCCTGACTATGTGAATATCGTATTTAATGGACATCAGCCATGGGCCGGTGTAGCCACACTTCTGAAAGCCAAAACTCCTGAAGTGCAGGAGCGTGCTAAAAAAATAGGAGCGAAAGGGCTTCGGATTGTAGGTTCTATAGAAACCGGGCAGGAATTGCTTCAAAGGTTTGAAGTTGATGATGTGTTCGTAGGTTTGATGGGCAACTGGCTTACTATTGAGCCGATGCTCGCCACCGGAACCGTAGACGTATTGGCAATGGAAGAAAACTGTTCACCGCCGGCAATTGATATGTATGCAGAAAAGTATCATGCTACTTTAGTTGCTGTGAGCACTATAATAGACCTGCCGGGGCTGAAGCACAAGATACCTTATGATCCGGAAAAGGTAGATGCTATGGCAGATAAGCTTATTGAGCTTGCTCTGGAAAACTTCATAAAGCGCCGCAATACCGTCACTCCCAAGGTTCCGAAGCGTGTGACAAAAGCTATAGCAGGCTTTTCAACTGAAGCTGTACTGGAGGTTCTCGGCAATAAGCTGGATCCATTGGTAGACGTGATTGCTGCCGGGAAGATTAAAGGTGTAGTAGCGCTTGCCAACTGTTCAACCTTAAGAAACGGGCCTCAGGATTGGATGACTGTAAACCTTGTGAAAGACCTTATTAAGAAAGATATACTTGTTGTATCCGGAGGGTGCGGCAATCATGCTTTAGAGGTGGCAGGACTCTGCAACCTGGATGCGATAAACATGGCAGGAAACGGTTTAAAGGAAGTGTGCAATATGCTTAAGATTCCGCCTGTGCTGAGCTTTGGAACCTGTACGGATACAGGAAGAATATCCATGCTGGTTACAGCATTGGCAGATCATCTGGATGTAGACATACCTCAGCTGCCTATAGCAGTCACTGCACCGGAATGGATGGAGCAGAAGGCCACTATAGACGGCTTCTTCGCAGTGGCATACGGAGCATATACCCACTTGTCCCCTACGCCTTTTGTCACAGGGGCACAGCAGCTTGTAGAACTGTTGACAGATAAGGTCGAAGAGCTGACAGGGGGAAAGGTTGCGCTGGGTGATAATCCTGCAGAGGTTGCAAATAATATTGAAGCACATATCATATCCAAAAGAAAAGGCTTGGGACTGAGTTAAATGAAAAAGGGGCTGGCTAAAAAAAGCATTTAGTCGGCTCCTTTTACACTGTTGATTCAGATAAATAAAGCATAAGCTATTCATTAGAGAAGTACAAAAAAGGTTCCTAAGGCAAGCCAATCCAGTGCACTCCATCCGAATCCGAAACCTGGGAAGCCAAAGCCCGGGAAACCGAAACCAAAGCCCGGGAAGCCAAAGCCTGGAAAACCGAAGCCAAAGCCCGGGAAGCCAAAACCAAAACCTGGAAAACCGAAACCAAATGGCATAAATTCACCCCCTTTAATAGGCGCTAGAGCTGCTTGCTCATGTCCTACTTTATATTATGTGGGTGAAAATGTTTGGTTACTTCAATCCGGGCCTTATTTATTAATTTATTGTCAGCTTTCCGGTTCTTTAACTTTTCCAAAGAGTTTTTTTCTAAGGTCGGGATTCAATAAGATAATGATTAAAGCAGCCCATAACCACCAATTGCTATTTTCGAACACATTACCCATAAACCCATTCAACATTCCGCTCAACTGTTCAGCTGAGGGGACTGCTACAGGGGGTGCCGGTGGCGGCGGCAATGAGGGTGCCGGTTCGGGAGGCGGCGTTTTCCTGGATTTTGAATGAAATATTACCGGAGAAGCCTCCGGTGATTTTTCAGGCCCTCAGCCGGGATTAGGAACACCACTCAAACCCTGATTGAAACCTCTTGCCATAATAACACCTCCTTATGCAGAAGAGGTTGTTCATCGTCCTATAGTCATATTATGTAAAATAATAAATTTGGTTACTGGTGTAATGTAATTTATATAAGTCACATCAAGGTATTTTGGGCATATACTGTATAGTGTAAATGAGAAAGGAGATGATTTTCCATGCCAAGCCCTTTCTTGCGGGTTGACACCCTTTTTATACCGGTTACAGACCTGGAAAAGGCGGTTGAATGGTATACACAAACTCTGGAATTCAAGCTGAACTGGAGAAATGATGAAGCCGGCTATGCTTGTGTTGATGGAGGAGTTTTACCTATTACATTGGCAAAGGTACCAGCGGATAAGGAGTTTATACCCTTTGCATATGCCCCATACAATCTCTTTGCTGTGGATATTGAGGAAGCACATCGGTACCTGACGGACAGAGGCATTGAAGCAAGTGAAATAGAGACATTATACAATACACGATGGTTTTGGTTCAGAGATCTTGAAGGGAACAGACTTGAGGTTTGCAGCTATCCGATTCAGTATACCCAAAACAATATCCCGTAAATTTCCTACATCACGTTTTTAAAATTATGTGTGATTTTCACTGTATTGATTTTTTCAATACAGTTTTTTGTTGACTTCTTTTAATAAGCGGAGTATTATTTAAATGAAATATGAATACTTAAACATATGTTCATACATAAATATGATGGAGGAAATTATGATTGAAAACAGAGAAAATATTGAGAGCTGCAGCTGCAATGTGATACACGAGGAGGCTGTGGCGAAAGCAAGGAGCAGCATGCCGGAAGAAGAGACTTTGTATGATTTGGCTGAATTGTTTAAGGTTTTTGGCGATACAACGAGGATAAAGATATTATGTGCGTTGTTTGAATCCGAGATGTGCGTATGTGATATAGCCGCACTTTTGGGCATGAATCAATCTGCAATATCCCACCAGTTGAGAGTTCTTAAGCAGACCCGGCTGGTGAAATACAGAAAGGAAGGTAAGGTAGTATATTATTCCCTGGATGATGAGCACGTAAAACAGATATTCGATCAGGGTTTGGTTCATATCAACGAGATGTAGCTTCAAATGCAGCATTTTAGAATGGGGGTAAGGACATGGACATAGAAGCAGTAAAAGACCTTGGAAAAGAAGATAAATATATAAAAAGGGAATTTGTGCTCGATGGGCTTGGCTGAGCTAACTGTGCTGCCAAGATGGAGCTTGGCATAAAATCCCTGGATGGGATTAGGAATGTATCTATTGATTTTGTAACAAAAAAGCTGAGGCTTGAAATATATGAGACCGCTGACCAGGTAAATGTGATAAAAGACGCTGAGGCAATTGTTAAGAAGATTGAGTCACATGTGGAGCTTAAGGAAATAAAACCTAAAAAGGCAGGAGAAATCAACTCAAAAACAGAGGATGAGTCAGACAGCCAAAGGCCGAAGCTCATTCAAACAGGCATTGGGGCTGCACTATTCGCAGCAGCGATTTTGTTCAGGCTTTCTGAGGCTGTTGAATTGGCGATGTATCTTGCGGCGTATGTGCTTGTGGGGCGGGAAGTGCTGCAGAAGTCAATAAGGAATATCGCACGGGGACAGGTGTTTGATGAGAATTTCCTCATGAGTCTGGCAACCATCGGCGCCTTTGCCATAGGTGAATATTCCGAAGGAGTTGCCGTAATGCTCTTTTATCAGGTGGGTGAGATGTTTCAGGACATAGCGGTAAACAGATCCAGAAAGTCAATAAAAGCTTTGATGAACATACGGCCTGATTATGCAAACCTGGCGATTGACGGTCAACTGGTGCAGGTACCGCCGGAAGAGGTCGCAGTCGGAGCTGAAGTAGTTGTTAAGCCGGGGGAACGAGTTCCTTTGGATGGTAGGATAACAGAAGGAAGGTCCATGGTGGACACCTCTGCCCTTACAGGAGAATCAGTTCCAAGAGAAGTAGCAGCAGGGGATGATATACTGGCTGGTTTTATAAATAAAAACGGAGTTCTTACTGTGGAAGTAAGCAAGGAGTTTGGAGAATCGACGGTAGCAAAGATTCTGGATATGGTGCAGAATGCAAGCAGTAAAAAATCGCAAACAGAAAACTTCATTACAAAGTTTGCAAGGTATTACACTCCTATAGTTGTGTTTTCTGCATTGGCACTTGCAGTTATTCCTCCGATTATATTTCCGGGGGAAGTTTTCTCGGACTGGCTTTATAGGGCATTGATTTTCCTGGTTGTTTCATGTCCTTGCGCCCTGGTTATATCCATACCTTTGGGATTTTTCGGAGGTATCGGCGGTGCTTCGAGAAATGGGGTGCTTATAAAAGGCAGCAACTATCTTGAGGCATTGAACAATGTAGACACTATTGTGTTTGACAAGACTGGGACACTCACAAAAGGGGTCTTTAGAGTAACAGAAGTAAAGGCTATGGGTGGGATTAGCCAGGAAGAGCTTTTGAAATATGCTGCATTTGCAGAGTCTTATTCCAGCCATCCTATTGCGACATCGATATTAAAGGCCTACGGCAGTGAAGTGGATACAAAGGAAGTAACAAATTATGACGAGATCTCAGGGTTTGGAGTCAAAGCAGAGGTACTGGGACGGAAAATAGCTGCAGGAAATGCAAGAATGATGGAACTGGAAGGAATGGCATATGAAAATCCCGATACTATAGGAACAGTTGTGCATGTTATTATAGATGGAACCTATGCCGGATATATAGTAATATCTGATGAGCTGAAGGAGGATGCGGAAAAGGCTATACGCCTTCTCAAGAGTTCAGGCATCAGAAAGGCAGTGATGCTTACCGGAGATGTAAGGGCAGTGGGAGAGAAAGTAGCGGCAAGGCTGGGACTGGATGAGGTGCATTCGGAGCTTTTGCCGGATCAAAAGGTTGAAAAGCTGGAAGAGATAAAGAATATGGGGTCTAAGGGTAAAGTTGCCTTTGTGGGAGACGGTATAAATGACGCTCCTGTACTTGCAAGGGCTGATATAGGAATTGCCATGGGCGGCCTGGGCTCTGATGCGGCAATTGAAGCTGCTGATATAGTAATTATGACTGATGAGCCGTCGAAAATAGTAAGCGCAATAAGGATTGCAAAGAAAACCAGAAGAATCGTATGGCAGAATATAATATTTGCAATGAGCATA
>CAZUGK010000019.1:0-9274 GCA_964619815.1 uncultured Clostridiaceae bacterium
ATATGTATTGTTTTATTCTCGTATTTTACAATTGCTTCCGCTTCAAGCTCTTTAAGGGTTCTATTCAAGTGCCTGTAGGTTGTGCCTAAAAATTGTGCGATTTCCTCGAAGGATGAATTTAAAACTATGTAGTTTTTATCTGTTAAGTGCTCAACCAAATAACTGGACAATCTGTTTACAAGCGGATATACAAAATTATAAGAGCTGTTATTTATGGTTGCATAAAGTTTTTCACTTAGAGAGTCAATTAAATGGTGTAAAAACTTTATGTTGCCATAATATTTTTTTCTAAGTATATCTGATGGAATTGCAATCAGATAAGAATCTGCTATTGTTTCAACGTTGCAAAGCACAGGAATGTTTTTCAGAAGCTCTAAATCTCCAAAAGTATTGAATTCCTGATAAAATTTTAAGAACATTGATTTACCGTTTTCAAAAAGATAAGATATTTTGATCTTCCCGTCTACTAACAAATAATAGTATTCAAGAACGGACCCGGCTCTCAATATATATTCTTCCTTTTGATAAAAATTCAGCTGTGCATGCATTAAAATATCTTCATCAAATATGCTTCCTATATTATGCTTGGCGACGTAATGGCTTAAGAGGGTGTTGTCTGATATTTTTCTCATAAATCCTCCTTATGCGACATATGTCATATTGAAGTTCTTATAAATATGGTAATTTATTTATGAAGCAATGTAAAGTATAGGAGGAATCCATATATGTATAAGAATTTAACCCTTGTAAATGGCGCTCTGCTTGCCGTCATGGTTTTTTTGAACGGGATGCTGGCGGGAATTACAGGCCCGTACCTCAGCACATTAATATTTCATGTATTGGGGCTAATATTGATTTTTACCATATTCCTGGCAAAGAAAAACAGGCTTTCCAACTATAAAGAAATACCGCCTGCGTTTTTTCTGCCGGGAGTATTAAGCGTAATGACAATCCTTTTAAACAACATATGTATACCTCAAATAGGATTAACACTTACTATAGGAGTGACTTTGTTCGGACAGCTTGTAATGTCTGCCCTGGTGGAGCATTTTGGACTGTTCGGAATGCCGGTTAGCAGGTTCGGAAAAGAAAAAATACCGGGCTTTTCGATAATTTCACTTGGAATAATAGTTATGATTTCTATGTAGGAGGATTACAATGATTTATATTATATTGTCGTTTCTCATCGGGATAACAATAGTCATTAACTTGATGCTGAACGGAAGGCTTGCTGAAAGAGAAGGGATGATAAACGGAGTTGTTATATATTATTTGACTGCTGTGCTGTCTTCTGTTTTGCTGTGTGCTGTTATGATAAAATCCGTACCGTCTTATTCCGCTATCAGGGCTATTCCCCTGCCGTATTTTTTAGGCGGTTTTATAGGTGTATTGACGACTTACTTATTTAACGTCATAGTTCCAAAGGTACCTGCAGTATATGTGGTAATACTTCGGTTTATAGGCCAGATGCTTACAAGTGCAGTTATTGACTATATATACCTGAATATTTTTTCTGGCGGAAAGGTCATCGGTGGTGTATTATTTCTTATAGGGCTTATCGTTAATGCAAAAGCCGATAAAAGGAATGAACGAAAAAGTTCCAAATTATGTGAGGATGTTTAATTATATTGGAGGATTGGAATGAAGTACGAAATTATAATATTTGATGCTGATGAGACTTTATTTGATTTTAAAAAATCTGAAAGTGCTGCTTTTAAAAATGCTATGCTTGAATTTGGTATAGAATATGATGAAGGCTATCATCTGAAAGTATATAAGGATATAAATACAGTTATATGGAAAGAGCTTGAAAATGGTCTTATTACTCAGAAAGAATTAAAGATTGAAAGGTTTAAAAGGCTTTCGGATAAATTAAATGTCCGGTTTGATGAGGTAGAATTTGCAAAATCATATATGAAGCATTTATCTTATGCATCTTTTTTATATGACAATAGTATGGAACTTATAGAAAGCCTTCATAAGGAATACAGGCTTACCATTATCAGCAACGGTCTCAGGGATGTTCAGAATAACAGGCTGAGAAAATCTGCTATAGCTGAATACTTTGAGGATATCGTAATATCTGAGGAGGTTGAAGTATCAAAGCCGGACCCCAAAATATTCGAACTTGCTCTAGGCAATATAAAGTATACTGATAAAAGTAAGGTGTTGATGGTAGGGGATAGCTTAACCTCAGATATCCAAGGCGGGATAAACTTTGGCATAGATACATGCTGGTATAATTCCGATAAGGCTGTAAACAGGACAATGATAAAACCTACCTATGAGATTTCTGATTTGATGGAGCTTAAAGACATACTGAAAAAATAAAAAAAGTAAATATGCGTGATATTAAAGAAAACTAAACCATAGAATATTTGCAATAGGTGCATAATAATAACCTGACCGGGAAAAATTATACTAATTGTATTTTAAGGAGAATTATTATGCAAATTAGCGGAAGAAACAAGATAAAAGGAAAAGTCAGTAAAGTCACTCCTGGTGTTGTCAGTGCAGAGGTTGAAATCGATGCCGGCAATGGAATAAGAATTGTAGGACTTATTACAAAGGGCTCAGCCGATGATATGAATATTAAAGTCGGAGATGAATTAATTGCTCTGATTAAGGCTACATCTGTCATGTTTATAAAGGAATAGTCCGGGTACAGGCCTGTAAATATATTACAGGCCATTTTGTTATATAAAGAAGTTTTATACGTAGCATGTATTGTTTCAAATATGGCAAAGCAGGACTCTCCTTGTCAAATCTGCATAACATTATTCTACCTTGACATGAATAGTATATGCTGCATTATACCCATACCCTTTTCTATTCCATTTAGCTTCTAAGGGTTGCATGTTTCCGGCAGAATCTTCAGCTCTACATATAATAGTATATTCTCCTTTATCTTTGACTTCCCATAAGTATTTCCAATTAGTCCAAGCGTACGGTTGGTTAGTATCTCCAAATAAATCTGTTTTCTCCCAGGTTGAGCCATTATCAAAACTGATTTCTACATCACTGATATTTCCAGATCCTGTCCACGCAATACCGAAAATTTCGTGGTGCTTTATATCCAGTATAGAATAATTAAGCGGCTGCTGAATGATTGAATTAACTTTAATCGTTGTTACTGGGGCAGCACCTTCATCATCATATTTATGGGGATAATACATGTAATCAAGAGTTTGAAATGGCCCTTCAAACTTATGATCTATTACTTGTATTTCTTTCAGCCATTTAACTGAAGCCATTCCATACCATTCAGGCACAATAAGCCTTAATGGAAAACCATGTTCGTAAGGTATGGGGCTGCCATTTAGTTCATAGGCAATAATTGTATTTTTATGAAGTGCTTTTTTGATTGGAAGGCTTCTTGCATAGTTAAAAATGCCATCCAGATCTGTTCTGGTTCCTTGGTCATGGCCGATAAATACAACTTCCTTTGCAGTATTTTTTATACCTGCTAGACCTAAAAGCTTTCTTAACGAGATTCCTTTCCATATGCCTTGACTTATTGCACCATCATCCCATTGTTCCCCATAGGCTTTAGGATAAAAATTGGATCTTTTATTGCCCGAACACTCGAGAACTGTGACAATTGACCTATATGGCATTGACATTAAATAGGGATAAGAAAAGGTGAGAGGCGTCTTTACCTGGCCATATACCGGTAAAAAGAAAGCCTCCCGGGTTATTTTCGGATAGAGAAAATGATTTCTCCTATAGAAGTATTTTGTTGGAGTTATTCTGCTTTTGATAAAGTGAATAGGTGTTTCCTGGTTCTCGGGATGAAGCCTGAGAGTTTTTAGCTTTGGATTGTTTAAGTCTGAGTTATAAAAATCCATAAGCATCCACCTTTGCATTTAATATAGCACTTTAATGAATAATAATTTGCAGTCTTTTTAATTATATGAAATGTTTACAACGGATTTGACTGCTCACTATCAAAAAGTTACTTTAGCTCCCGGCGCCGAATTCCTTTCTATGCCAGGCACCGCAGGTTTTTCAGTTTTTTCCATGTGCTAACTGGAATACACCACCCATTGTGAGGCCGTAGTGCTGGTGGTGAGAGCATAAGGTAAATTTGAACCGCCCTGCTGAGATTTACTCAACAGGGCGGTTTTGTTATGCAAATAAGTTCTCAAGTGCTGTACCTGGTACTATAAGCTTTCCTTTATGGTTCTGGGACTCATCCAACGCAGCAAGTTTAGCTTGGAGCCTGCTTTATCGTTGGTACCGGATAATCTTGCGCCGCCAAAGGGCTGTTGCCCTACCACAGCTCCTGTTGGTCTGACATTTATATAAAAGTTACCTGCTGAATGCACTAATTCTTTTTCAGCCTCGGATATGGCATATCTGTCTTTTGCATATATTGAACCTGTCAGTCCGTATTTGGATGTACCATCGCACAATTTTAGCGCAGCCTGGTAATCTTCATCATCATATACATATATCGTAAGTACCGGTCCGAATATTTCTTCTTCCATGGTCTTGAAATGCGGATCAGCTGTTAATACTATTGTAGGTTCTATGAAGTAGCCTATGGTGTCATCACACCTGCCTCCAAACAGGATTTCTGCTTCTGAGGAATTTTTGGCATATTCAATATAGCTCTTTATTGAATCAAAAGCTTTTTTATCTATGACTGCTCCCATGAAATTAGTGAAATCCTCAACATCGCCAATCTTTAACTTGCTTGCTTTTTCCAGCAGCTTTTCTTTGATCTGAGGCCATAGGCTGCCGGCAATATATCCGCGGGATGCGGCAGAGCATTTTTGCCCTTGATATTCAAATGCTCCTTCAATCAGACCTTTTGATACGGCTTCTACATCTGCGGATGGATGTGCAATGATATAGTTTTTACCTCCTGTCTCTCCTACAATTCTGGGGAAGGTCCTGTAATTATATATATTATTTCCTACCTTCTTCCACATATCTTGGAACACTTTGGTCGAGCCAGTAAAGTGTATTCCGCTGAGGTTTTCATTGACAATTGCAATATCCCCAATTTCCCTGGAGTCTCCGGGGATAAAGTTTATGACACCATCTGGTAATCCGGCTTCCTGGAATAATTTATATACAACATAGGATGAGTATACTGTGTTAGATGCAGGCTTCCATAAAACGGTGTTGCCCGCTATAGCCGGAGCCCCGGAAAGATTGCTGCCTATGGAGGTAAAATTAAATGGAGATACGGCAAATATAAATCCCTCAAGGGGCCTGTACTCTACTTTGTTTAAGACATTAGCCGCAGATATTGGCTGTTCACTATATATCTGACGCAAACAAGCAGCATTATACCTTAGAAAATCAACTAACTCACAGGCTGAATCAATCTCTGCCTGCTTATAGGTTTTGCTCTGCGTAAGCATAGTAGCTGCATTAAGTCTTGCTCTCCAGGGTCCTGAAGCCAGCTCGGCAGCTCTTAAAAATATTGATATTCTGGATTCCCAATCTAAACTTTCCCAGTTGATTTTCGCTTTTAATGCTTCTTCAATAGCCTTATTAACTTCTTCCTTGCCTGCTTTATGATATTCTCCGATGACCTTTTTATTATCATGAGGGATTATGCATTTTCCTTTGTTACCGGTTCGTATTTCCTTACCTCCAATAATAACAGGTATATCAATATATGAAGCTTTCATGCGTGATAATTCAGTTTCAAGCTCTATTCTTTCAGGACTTCCCGGCAAATATTCCAATATCTTTTCATTCTTGAATTCCAGTTCTCTTATAATTTTATTATTCATACATTGAGTCTCCTTATAGTTCTGATTTTTTTTCTATTTCTGATAATATAAGCATAGTAAAGGTATCCAGCATACCATTGATTTTTAGCAGTTCATCATGCAGCCTTGTTATCTGTTCTGTCAGACTTGCTCTAATCTTAAGCATTATGCACCATTGACCGGTAATTCTGTAGCATTTCTCTATGGTTAGGCCTTCTATCTTTAAGTTTATTACCTGCTCCATAATTCCATTAAAGTCCGAGGTCCTTACATTTATGAACACTATTGCCCTAATGCCCTGACCTGCCTTGCTCCAATTGATTTCAGTATTATAGCCTTTTATTATATTGTTCTGTTCCAGTTTGGATACTCTTTGGTGTATAGCCGGCCTTGACATATTCAGCCGCTTGCTTATTTCTTCATGGGATAGTCTGCCGTTGTTTTCTAAAAGCTCTAAGATTTTTATATCTGTTTCATCCATATTACCCCTCCTATTTATTACTATAATATAAAAAAATAGTGCGATAATCAACTATTAGTTTGAAATAATGAAAAAATATGACGAATAGTAATTTAACTCATTATGGTAACTTCTGATTTACCCCGAATTTGAGGAAGATAATACCTTTGATATGATTATCAACAGGCATGAGTCGTATAATATAAATAATGCGTCTCAAATAAAACATAGTTTTTAGTCGCTAGACACTAGTCTCTAGTCTCTAGAATTAGGGTATTCCTTACAGGTATAGCACTTAACTCGTGTCATAGCCTAGCCTTCGAAGCCCCGCCCTAATCTAGTGACTAGTTGACTAGCGACTAGTGACTGAAAAATGCGACAGCGTCGCATTCTTCTACGGAAGCGACTTAAGTCTGTACTAAGTGCAGACTTATTTTTATATAAACAAAATTGGCACCCTTATTATACTTTTTCAGAATACAAGCAGCATGAGCATTTGTTCCATTAGATTTGCTTCAATCATAAGCATTTAAAATACAAATAAAAGAGTTATATACAAAAAAATATTGAAATACTTAAATTTGGGTGTATAATTAGAAATAGGAATTATTAAAAAGAAATAATTATTAATAAGGAGGTTTGTTAAATGGAGGGTGTAATTACTTTAGCACGATGGCAGTTTGCCATAACCACAATCTATCATTTCTTTTTTGTTCCGCTGACAATTGGACTATCACTGCTAATTGCAGTTATGGAGACTTTGTATGTGAAAACAAAAAATGAAAAGTATAAGCATATGGCAAAGTTCTGGGGCAAGCTGTTTCTGATTAACTTTGCCATGGGAGTTGTAACAGGTCTTGTTCAAGAATTTCAATTCGGAATGAATTGGTCAGATTACTCAAGATACGTAGGAGATATATTTGGTGTTCCACTTGCCATCGAAGCGCTTTTGGCTTTCTTTCTGGAATCGACGTTCCTTGGTATATGGGTTTTCGGCTGGGATAAGGTTTCTGAAAAAGTCCACTTGCTATCCATATGGATTGTGGCATTTGCCAGTACTATATCTGCTTTTTGGATATTAACTGCAAACTCCTTCATGCATGAACCTGCAGGTTATGTTATAAACAACGGCAGAGCGGAGATGACAAGTTTTGCAGAAATTGTGGGGAACCCGCATCTTTGGGTTCAGTTTCCCCATACCATATTTGCGGCTTTATCTACTGCGGCCTTCTTCCTCATAGGGATAAGCGCCTATCATTTGGCAATGAAGAATAAAGCAGATTGGATAAAGTCTTCTTTAAAAATGGGAATCAGCGTTGCACTTATTTTTACAGCTCTTGTTGCAGTAACGGGAGATGGACAGGGAAAGTACATTGCCAGGAATCTTCCTATGAAAACAGCGGCAGCAGAGGCTTTATGGGATAGTAAGAATCCTGCTCCACTTGCACTGGTTGCAGTGATCGATGAAAAAGGTAAAAAGAACGATCTAGAAATAGCCGTGCCAAAACTTCTTAGCTTTATGAGCTATGGTAAATTCACAGGAAAGGTGGAAGGGCTTAGCGACCTTCAAAAGAAATATGAGCAGCAATATGGTCCCGGAAACTACATACCGCCTGTAAATATATCCTTCTACAGCTTTAGAATGATGGTAGGTTCTGGTATGCTGATGCTTTTAATAGCTGCAATTGCTTTATATTTGTACATTAAGAAAGAAATTTATGATAACGGATTATTTCTATGGCTCTTAGTTTTTTCTATTCCTCTGCCCTATATTGCGAACACTACAGGTTGGGTTTTAACCGAAATTAGCCGTACCCCATGGATAGTCTTCGGACTTTTGAAGCTTCAGGATGCAATATCACCCACAGTTTCCTTCGGATATGTATTAACCTCCTTGATAGTGTTTACATTGGTTTATACTGCTTTAATCGTAGTAGATTTAAAACTGATGTTTAAGTTTGCTAAAGAGGATACTGTAGTTGAAGTAAATTCTGTACCGAATATTGAAAGTAGGGAGGAGTCATTATGGATTTAAATACAATATGGTTTATTTTAATATCTGTGCTGTTTATTGGCTTCTTATTCCTAGAGGGCTTTGACTTCGGGGTTGGAGTCCTGCTTCCTTTCCTGGGAAAGGAAGAAAAAGAAAGAGGAATAATAATCAACACTATCGGGCCTTTCTGGGATGGCAATGAGGTTTGGCTTATTACTGCAGGAGGAGCCATTTTTGCAGCCTTCCCTAATTGGTATGCCACCATGTTCAGCGGGTTCTATCTGGCTTTGCTTTTTATACTTGTGGCTCTTATATTAAGGGGCGTTGCCTTTGAATTCAGAAGCAAAGTGGACAGCGAAGGCTGGAGAAAAAATTGGGATATGGTAACTTTTGCTTCAAGCATGCTTCTGGCTGTTTTATGGGGCACCGCACTGGCTAATTTGGCTAAAGGAGTTCCTGTTGATAAAACCATGAACTATACAGGCAGCTTCTTTGACCTGTTAAATGTATATACATTAACGGCAGGAGTTTCATCACTGTTAGTTTTCGTGTTTCATGGAGCAGTATTTTTGAATCTGAAAACCGAAGGCGAGATAAGTGAGCGAGCACGTAAAGCGGCACTTAAAACCGGTATCGCTGCAATATGCATTTCTGTAGTATTGGTAGTGTTAACAGCATTACAAACGGACCTTTTTAAAAGTACATTAGCTATGGGAGCTGCAATAGCTGCAATAGTCATGCTGTGCCTGAGCTGGCTTCTGGTAACAAAAAAGAAAACAAAGCTTTCAATGCTGATAAATGGTTTTGCTATAGCCTCAGGGACTGGCGGGCTTTTTCTGGGTTTATTCCCAAGGGTTATGGTCTCAAGTATAAGCCCGGAATTCAGTTTAACTATCTACAATGCTGCTTCAAGTACAAATACACTATTGCTCATGACCAAAGTAGCTGTTGTTTTTGTCCCTATAGTAATAGCATACCAGGCTTGGACCTATTATATATTTAGAAAAAGAGTCACAGTAAAGGATTTGAAATACTGATAAATAGACTTCTATGCATAGGGTGGAAAGGAAGGATTTTATATATAATTCA
>CAZUGK010000019.1:9284-22719 GCA_964619815.1 uncultured Clostridiaceae bacterium
TCCTTCCTTCTTCTCAGTGTCCCGATAAATTGATTGTTACGATATTCTTGAATAAGGCAGGGTAAAGAAATGATAGATAAAAGGCTGCTTAGAGAATGTAAAAGCAACAGGCTATATATTCCATTAAGTATAATTTCATCACTTTTTAATGCTTTTTTTATAGTTTTTAGTGCTTACCTTTTATCTAAAACTATAGATGCTGTTTTTATAAAGAAATACAGCCTTCAAGCTATAGAGAAATATATTGTATGGTTTATGGTAAATGCCGGTGCTAAGGCAGCGGTCAATTTTTTAATAGATGTAAAGATTAAAAATATTTCAGAAGATATTAAAGAAGGTATAAGGGCTAGAATTTTTAATAAGGTTATTTTCTCAAACCCGCTTAAGGTTAAGGCGGAAAGATATGGAGAGCTTGTAAACACACTTACAGAAGGTATAGAGCTGATAACTCCATATTTTTCTCAATATATTCCACAGCTTTTTGGTTCTTTAATTATACCACTTATTACTTGTATCGCTGTTTTCTCGGTTGATAGTCTTTCAGGGATTATAATGCTTATAACCTATCCCATCATACCTGTTTTTATGATGCTTATAGGTTATAAGTCAAATAAAGTAAATGAAAAACAATGGAGGAAGCTAAGTATACTGAGCTCCCACTTTTTAGAGCTGCTGCAAGGCTTGAGTACTCTAAAGGCCTTTGGAAGAAGCGGGCTTCAGGAAGAAAAAGTATATAAAGTAAGTGAAGACTATAGAAAATCCACAATGGAGGTTTTGAGGATATCTTTTCTTTCAGCTCTTGTGCTGGAGCTTTCCGCGACTATAAGTACAGCCTTGATAGCTGTGGACCTGGGCTTAAGGCTTGTTTACAGTAAAATAACTTTTATAAATGCTTTTTTCGTTCTTGTTTTGGCACCGGACTTTTATCTGCCTTTAAGGCAGTTAGGCCTAAAATTTCATGCTTCTTTAAACGGACAGGTAGCTATAGAAAAGGTGGAAGAGCTCCAAAGTTTTTTAGCTGAAAATACAGAAACCAAAGCAACAGCTAGTCCGAGTCAGGATGATAAAATTAGCATTGAGGTTAAGAATCTGAGTTATTCTCATGACAATAAAGAAGCAATAGATAATGTCAGCTTTACAATAAATAGAGGTGAGAAGGTTGCACTTATAGGGGAGAGCGGCAGCGGAAAAAGCACCTTGGTTAATATTCTGTGCAAGCTTCTTGACGTTCAGAGAGGAACTGTATATATAAACGGAACAGACATAAATGATATTAACAGAGAGGAATACCTGCAGAAGGTAGCCATAGTACCGCAGTTTCCCCACATCTTTAATAAAAGCATTGAAGAAAACATCACTCTCGGTGAGGAGTTGGACTACGAAAGCTTTTTTAAAGCGGTTAAAGCTGCCGGAGTCGATAAGTTTGTTGAAGGGTATGACAGTAAACTTAAAGCAATTATCGGTGATGGTGAAGAAATGGCTGTCAGCGGAGGTGAAAAGCAGAGAATAGCAATTGCCCGGGCTCTTTATAAAGAGGTTGATTTTATAGTGCTGGATGAGCCAACCTCGGCTATGGATTCAGAAACGGAAGAACTGTTAGGCAAGGTAATGGAGGATTGTTTCAGAGATAAAACTGTGCTTCTTTCTGCACATAGACTTAATACAGTCAAAGCCGCAGACAAGCTTCTTGTAATGAAGGACGGAAAGCTGATAGAGAGCGGATCGCCTAAGGAGCTGATGCTAAGAAAAGGTTATTACTACAGTTTGATAAAAATAGAGGAGGAGAGAGTATGAAGATATTCAAAGTTATGAACTACCTAATTAAAAAGCAAGCCGGCTTTGTACTTCTCTCTTTAGCTTTAGGAGTATTGACTGTTTTAAGCAATATGGGGTTGTTGGGGACTTCGGCGGTATTAATATCAAGAGCTGCGCTTCACCCTGATGTATTGGATTTAATGGTGCTGATTGTAGCTGTAAGGTTCTTCGGAATCTCTAGAGGGGCTTTCAGGTATTTGGAAAGATTATTTTCTCATGATACCACTTTTAGAATACTAAGCAGTGTCAGAAAATGGTTTTATAAAGGCTTTAATGATAATTACTCTGAAAACAGCAGCTTCAAAACAGGTGATGTATATACAAAAATCGTAAACAATGTAGATGATTTGAAGGAATATTATCTTAGAGGAATTCACCCCTTAATAATTGCTGCTTTAACAGGTATTATTACAAGCTTGTATATATGTTATTTTAATCATTACCTTGCCCTTATATATTCATTAATCTATGCTGCATGCGGCTTTTTACTGCCGGTCATATTATTTGGATTCAACCGTAAATTTGTTGAATCAGAATTGGAATTAAAAGAAAAAATGAATAAGCTCCTTATAGATATGCTTAATGGTATCCTGGAAGTAAAGACATATAAAATGGAGAACTATTTCAAAGATGAGTTTTCTAATATAGCAGAAAAGCGTTCCTCTATTCAAAAGAAAAAAACCTTAATAAACGCTATTGGAGAAAATATGCATGGATTTTTAGCAGCATTAATAATGGCTTTGGCTTTAATCACCACTGAGCCTGTGGTTTCAGGAGGTAAGCTTTCAGGTATATATTATGCTATGCTTCCTCTTGTTATTATGTCGAGCTTTGAAGCACTAATACCAATGTCGAATATTTTATATAAGTTTGATGAGGCATATAACTCAGGAAAGGGTATTTTTTCAATAATAGATAATAAGTCAAGCCAACAAAAGGAAAGTGCTGATGAAATTCATGATTTTTGTCTGGAGGTAGAGAACTTAAGCATATACAAGCCGCAAAATAAAGAAAGTATTATCAGAGACTTGAGCTTTAGGCTTCCTTATGGTAAGAAGCTTGCAATTGTGGGTGCCAGCGGTTCGGGCAAGAGCACAATACTCAGAGCACTCTTAGGCTTTATAACCTTTCAGGATGGGGATATAAAGATTGGAGACAAATCATACAAACAGCTGGAGAAGGAGAAAGTAAGAATACTTTTTTCTTATATAGATCAAACTCCTTATGTCTTTAATGCAAGTATAAAGGAGAATCTTCTAATTGCAAATCCAGAGGCAACAGATAAGGAAATAAACTCTGCCATGGATGCTTCCTATATAAAAAGTTTTATTGAATCACTGCCTCAGGGTATAGATACAGCGCTTGGACAGTATGGGTACAATATTTCCGGCGGTGAAAAGCAAAGGCTTGTAATCAGCAGGGCATTGCTCAAAAATGCACCCATAATGCTTTTGGATGAACCAACAGCAAGTCTTGATATAAAACTTGAAAAGAAAGTTATAGAAGAGCTTCACAAGACTTTGGAAGGCAAAAGCTGCATCTGGGTAACCCATAGGCTTGTTTCAATGGAGAAAATGGATGAAATTATTGTAATGCATAAGGGAAAAGTAGTGGAGAGAGGAACCCATAAAGAACTTCTGGAACTAAAAGGACATTACTATAAGCTATGGAATATACAGGTGAACATTTAAGCAGGAAGTGAATTTTTTAATGCGCCTTTAAAGCAGAGTGGACAACTGAGGATATATGCTACCCAATAGTTGTCCACTGATTAACCGGGATATTTAATTATGCAACATCCTCCGATTCAGCCTTTTTTTCCATATGAACAGCGACTTTATCTCCGGCTGAAAGCATAAGATTTAAAAGTATTCCTACAATTGCTGCAGTCGCTAAAGCCGGAAGCTGTGTTCCAAACATGGGAATCATTCCGCCTTCAAAATTAAAGCTGCCGCCAAGACCAACTATCAATATAACTGCAATTACGGCAAGATTCTTGGAACTAAACAGGTCTACCTTTTTGTCTATCATTATTGTTATACCCTGTGCAGCAATAACACCGAAAAGATATATTGAAAGGCCTCCGATTACGCAAGTCGGTATGGAGTAGACCAGATTTATCAGTGGAGTGAAGCAGGAGATAATCATTGTTATGATTGCTGCCGCTATTAAAACAGAAATCGAGAAGTTTTTTGTAATTGCCATAGTACTGATATTTTCACCATAGTTTGTTCCTGCAGGTCCTCCGATAAGCCCTGATACCATATCTCCGATTCCATCACCTATCAGGTTCAAACCCAGGTTGTTTTCTATGTCATATTTCTTTTTTGAGCCTTTCCTTCTAGCCAGGTCATTTACATATATATCTAATTGAAATACGTGTGCAGTTGATTCCGGAATAGTTGCAATTGCAATAGGCATTATTGCAACTATAGCTGCCCATGACGGTTTCGGCAGGGTAAATATTGGCAGACTTAAAAAGCTGTTTGAGGCAACAGTATCAAATCTTACAAATTGTATACCTGTTACAGCTCCTATTATTACTGCAGCTGCATATCCTGTCAGAAGCCCGAATAAAATTGGAAGCTGGCTGAGCTTACCTTTAAGATAAACTGAATATAATATGGTTGATAATAAAGTAATTATTGCAATGACCCAAGCATAGTTTGCTGCAGCTGCCTTGCTTCCTTCAGCAATGTCCTGCGGAATGGCAGAAGCATTACCCATAGCAATTGCTGCCAGTGACAATCCTATAATTATTGCTATGCTTCCGGTTACTGTTGCCGGAAGAACTTTATCAATAAATTTCTTTCCGCTCTTTTTTATAATGATACCTGCAAGAATTGAAACAAAACCTGACATCACAATACCAAACTGAGCAATAGAGATCTTTTCATTGAGAGAGTAGCTTGCAAAGGCATCAGCACTCATTATAGAAGCTATGGCTGCTATGTATGAGAAGCTTGAACCGTAATAGAGAGGTAGTTTTTTTCCGGTGATAAGAATAAAGCACAGAGTTGCTAATCCGCTGGCAAATATCGTTGTTGAAACATGGAAGCCTGTTATTAGAGCCACGAGCACCGTAGCCGGAAACATTACTACGATCTGTTGCAACGCAAATAGAATAAGTTCGAAAAATGGCGGCCTTTCATCAGGCAAGTAACCTGTTATTTTGTTTGTTGTCATAATAATACCTCCTAGATTTTTATGATTTCTGAGAAGGAAAAAAAATCATAAAAAAAATCCTGCTTTCAGCAAGATTGTACTTTAATAGCTTGGTATGAGTATTCCAATTACAGCTATTTGCTATCGTCAACCTTACCGGTATCACTGTACCGAGTTTAAAGATTTCTTTTCCTGTTAGATATTATTGCATAAATACTCTTTTTTGTAAACTGATTTTTGAAATAAATTCATTGAAAATTGTATAAGACTGTGTCGGTTGTGAGAGCCTAAATAATTGTAAAATTATAGAAGTTTGTGTTGACATTGTATTATTTAAGATGTATTATATCTGCATACATGTATTTTTTCACATTTTATGTAAGGAGAATATTTATGAAACAGGATAATTCAGAAAAAAGTCAAAGACGGAATTTGGCTCAGTATGCTTACAAAGAAATAAAAGACAGGATTTATCATAATAAGATAAAACCAGGGGAGCTAATAAAGGAAAATAATATAGCAGATGAATTGGGCATAAGCAGGACACCGGTCAGAGAAGCAATAAAGATGCTTGCAAGTGATGATATTGTTGAAGTAAGGGAAGGCATCGGTACATTTGTTAAAATGCTTTCATTTAAGGATATCAGGGATATATTTGAGGTTAGAAAAGCATTGGAAGTGATTGCCGTAAAGACAGCAATCAATAAAATCACAAAAAATGATATTGATGAATTGGAAAAAGATTTCAAGAATATATCTAAAAAACTGGAAGAAGGCAAGCTTAGCAATGAGGAATTTACCGATGCTGATATGAAAGTTCACCAATTAATATTTAATCGATGTGATAATGATTTTGCAAAAGGAATTTTCGAAGAAATAAAACTAAAAATAAAACAGTATCAATATTTATCCTATCAATCATTAAACGACAGCAGCGAAAGCGTATCGCAGCACTTAGAACTACTTGATATATTAAGAAGAAACGATTTAAATGAATTAATTACCGCACTTACAAATCATTTGGACTGGTCGCTGAAATGTCTTTTGTACAACTAATCTTCTTATATGACAATAACATGGATAATATTGAAATATGGGAATGCTTTGCAAGACCATAATAGACAATAAATGGCATGTCAAGAGAACCTTTCCAAAAGGAACTCACGGCATGTCATTTTTAATTTATTCCGGCAGTTGTTCTTCAGACTTGATAAAGAGATCCTGAAAGGCCGCATCAGGGCTATGAATATAAGGACAGGAGCCCAATTACTTTTGGTAATTATTATTCGCAGACTCCAGCTGAGAAGCTTATTATTATAAATATTCAAAATTTATTGAATAGAATATTGACTAAAAATAACTACGGTGTATAATAGATGTATACATGTAGTATATATATGTTATACATTATGGAGGTGATGTTGTTGCCAATATTGTTAGAAGAGGATATGAATTTGAAATTGCCTGAAATGTATAAAGTTAGACAGTCGTTTTCAAATAGAAAACTTGAAAATGTTAAGGGAAAAGTAAAGGACGAAATACACAAGAGTATAATAAAAAATAAAATTCTTCCGGGACAAAAAATAGCTGTAGCTGTAGGAAGCAGAGGAATAAAGAATTTATTCCTGATTGTTAAAACGATTATCGAAGAGCTAAAAGCTTTGGGTGCATGCCCTTATATTGTTTCTGCCATGGGGAGTCATGGAAATGGAACTGAAAAAGGTCAAAGGGAAGTATTGGAAAGCTATGGCATAACAAAAGCAAATCTAGATGTTGAAATAGTCACAACTGTTGATGTTGTTAAGTTAGGTCAAACAGCCAAAGGCTTTAACGTTTATTTTGATAAAGCTGCCTATGAAGCTGATTTGGTTATACCTGTTAATAGAGTAAAATTACATACGGATTTTGTAGGTGATTTGCAGAGCGGGTTGTGTAAAATGCTGGTAATCGGTCTTGGCAACCATATAGGGTGCTCCTCTATTCATGAAGAGGATCCGGACGTGTTTGCTGATATTTTGGAGGAAGCGGCAAAAATAATTATCGCTAATGCAAATATTGGATTTGGAGTAGCAATTTTAGAAAACGCATATGATGAAACTTTAGCGATTGAAGCAGTTCCAAGTGAAAACATGATAGAGAGAGAAAAGGAATTGGTGCAGATTGCCAAGCAGAATATGCCTGGTTTAATGATACCGGATATTGATATTTTGGTGGTTGAGGAGATTGGGAAGAACATTTCGGGAGCGGGGTATGATCCGAATATTATAGGCAGAAGCTCAGTATTGAAAAAATACGTACTCAAAGTTCCTCAAATTAAAAGGATGGTTTTGCTTGATGTTACTGAGGAGTCTCACGGCAATGGAATAGGGGTAGGACTTTTTGACATAATCACAAAAAATGTCTATGAAAAACTTGATTTACCATCAATGTACGCAAATGCAATTGCCTGCAAATGTATTGAAGATGTAAGAATCCCACTCATTGCCAATTCAGAGGATGAAGCAATAAGAATTGCTGTAAAAGCATGCAGGGGTGTTGATAGAGCAAACCTGAAAATCGTAAAGATAAAGAATACTTTATCTTTAGAGTATATTTATGTATCCGAATCACTGCTTAATACTGTCAAAAGCAATGATAGATTGTCTTTAGCCGAATAATCAGCTGCTACACAACAACAATCGTTAATCTAAATATTTATACAGAAGGAGTGAGTTCAGTGATTTTAACACAAGAGCAACAGGACATGCTAGACGGGAAATATGGCGGAGGAACAGCAACTGCGATGAAAATCCAAGTGGCAATCGGAGAGTCCTTTGATGCGGAAAGAATGGTTCCGATAACCAGAGCCCACGTTGCATTAAGCAACCAGGAAGCAGATCTGTGGTTTGCCGAAAAGCTGCTAAATGCAGGGGCTAAGTGCAGAGTTGCACCAACTGTAAACCCTGGTTTCTGCTTATCGTTTTTTACGAACCGGGATATGGTTTCAAAAGAGTATGCTGACTTAATGCAGAGAACCCATAATGCTTATAAGGGTTTAGGGGCAGTCCTAAGTTACAATTGCACGCCATACATTGATACAAATGTACCTAACTATGGAGAAATAGTTGCATTTTCAGAATCAAGCGCAACCCCTTACGTAAATTCGGTTTGGGGAGCAAGAAGCAACAGGGAAGGTGCCAATAGTGCATTATGTGCAGCTATTACCGGTTATGTTCCTGAGTATGGTTTACTACTTGATGAAAACAGAACAGGTGATATATTAGTTGAAGTAAAAGCTAGTATGAAGACACCTTTTGACTATCATATTCTTGGAATGCTCGGCAAAAAAATTGGAAGTGGAATCCCTGTTTTCACGGGACTTCCTAAGCATATTTCAAAGGAAGCTTTAAGAAATTTAGGTGCTGAGCTGAATACGTCCGGAGCATACGGTATGTATCACATTGTTGGTTCTACTCCTGAAGCACCAACACTTGAGGCTGCTTTCGGCGGTAAGGAGCCTGTGAGAAAAGTTGTCATAACTGATGAAGATATGAATGCAATATTGGAAGAAATCTCTTTGGCAGGAAACCGGGAAATTGACTTTGCAATGTTTGGATGCCCGCATTTCACTTTAGAGGAAGTTAAATATATTGCAGAAAAGGTGGAGGGCAAAAAACTTAAGAAGGAGATGTGGATCCTTACATCAAGCCATGTAAAAGAAATGTCTGTAAGAATGGGATTTGATGATATTATCTCATCGGCAGGTGGATTTATTGTTCCTGATACTTGTCCGGATCAACCTTGCTGGGGTCATTTAAAAGGAAAAGTTGGAATAACAGAATCTCCTAAATGTGCGTATTATCCGCAGAGAAGAGGAATACATTTTGTAATCAGAGATTTAGATACTTGTATTAATGCTGCGTTGACCGGGGAGGTGAAGTAATTGGATAAGAATAAATTTAAATGCCATAAGATTTCAGGAGGAGTCGCTGAAGCAGAGGCAATAATATCAAAGGATGATATTATGTTCTATTTGATAGAACCCGGAACAGGTAAGGTTATAGAGCCTGCTCATGATTTGTTTGGAAAATCAATGGCACATAAGGCACTGATTTTTCCTGGCGGAAAAGGAAGCTCAGTTGTCCAGGCCGATGGGTTATATCAGCTTAACCAAAAAGGCAATGCACCAAAAGCTATGATAATAAAAAATCCCGAAACTGTTCTGGTATCAAGTGCCATAATCATGGAAATCCCTATGGTTGACAAGGTAGATCCTGAATTTTATGATGTTGTTAAAAATGGAGATATAATTCGTGTAGATGCTGATAATGGCTTAGTAGAAATCATAAAATAAATATTTTTGGGAGGGAAAGAAATGAAAAAAGTATTAAGTCTGGTTTTAGTGGTTGTGCTGATGTTGGCACTGACAACAGGATGCTCTGGTACAAATACTGCTGCCGGTAATGAGAAAGCTGCAACAGGTGAGAACGCTAGTGAAGCCCCAAAAAGTATTACAATAAAAGTTGGCCATGTTGAACCTGAAGAAAGGTCAACTCATCAAGCATTACTGGAATTTGAAAAAGAGGTTGAATCAAAATCAAATGGCAGTATATCAGTAGAATTGTATCCAAACGGTTCACTGGGTGGAGACGTTCAATTGACAGAATCAGTAGCGATGGGTACATTAGATATGGCTCTGCCGGCTACATCTGTATTGACAACTTATTCACCGAAATTCGGGGTGCTGGATATGCCTTACCTGTTCAGCAATGCCGAAAATGCTTTTAAAGCCATGGATGGGGAGCTTGGACAATATTTCAACGGTGAGTTGGAAAAGGTCGGAATTAAAAACCTGGGATATTCTTTCAATGGGCTCAGAAGCCTTACCAACAGCGTAAGACCGGTAAATGAACCTGCTGATTTGAAAGGCATGAAGGTTAGAGTTATGGAAAGCCCGGTATTTATTGACTTCTTTGAAACACTGGGAGCAAATGCTACACCAATGAGCTTTAATGAACTGTTTACAGGCCTTCAGCAAAAAACTGTTGAAGCACAAGAAAATCCACCATCATTGATTTATTCCAATAAATTTTATGAAGTACAGGATTACATAAGCTTAACTGAACATGTTAACAACTTCCTAGCTTTTATTATGAACAAGAATCTGTATGATTCCCTTACAGCTGAACAACAAGAAATAATATCAACTGCTGCTAAGAATTACGTAACTTTACAAAGAAACATGGAACTTACCGATACTGATAAATACGTAGAGCTGCTAAAGACGGAAGGCGGAATGGAAGTGAATGAAGTAACTCCTGAAAACAAGCAGAAGTTCAGAGATGCACTGGAACCTATGTATGAAAAATACAGAAAAGAATTAGGTCAAGACATATTTGACATGGCTGAAAAATATAACAAATAATGTTTTATGTACATGGGACAAGCATAATTTGTCCCATGTACTGTTCCATGAATCATCGATGAGATATAGAAAGAAGTGATGATATGAATAAAGTTATAAATACCTATAACAAACTGGAAGAATATTTATTGGTTGTCAGTCTGGTATTTAATGTAATTATAGTATTTGCACAAGTTATAATGAGATCTGTTTTTAACTATTCTCTATCATGGACAGAAGAGCTTTCAAGATACATATTCATCTGGCAGACATGGTTAGGTGCAAGTGTCGCTTTGAAATATAACGAGCATATAAAAGTGGAATTAATCTTTAATTTCATTAAAAACGAAAAAGTAAATAGAATAATAAAGATTTTAGCAAATTTAATCTGGTTTGCTTTTTGTTTATTCCTGGTATTTAACGGATGGAAGCTAACTCAGTCTATGATCAGCAGAAATGCATTATCCTCAGGGATGAGAATGCCATTAGCTTTTGTATACATATCACTTCCTGTAAGTTCATTACTTATTTGCCTCAGACTGATACCTAAAATACTGACCGATATGAAAAGCATAAATAAACCAACCGGTACAGATGGGACAGCAGAAGGGGGTAATGCATAATGGAAGCTATAACATTATTTGGGACGTTTTTCGTGCTATTGCTTTTATCCGTTCCAATAGGATATGCAATAGGAATAGCAAGCTTAACAGCTTTAGTAGTACATTCCAACATACCGCTATTAATGATTTCACAGAACGCTGTGGCTGGAGTCGACAGTTTTCCGTTATTGGCAATACCGTTTTTCATGCTGGCCGGGAATTTAATGAGCAGTGGAGGCATTGCAAAAAGATTGGTTAATTTTTTTGAAAGCTGTATAGGGCACATAACCGGTGGATTAGGAATGGTTACTGTCGTAGTATGCATGTTTTTTGCTGCAATTTCAGGCTCCGCAGTTGCTACAGTATCAGCAGTCGGGGCTTTTATGATACCTGAAATGGTGAACCATGGTTATAATAAATCCTTCAGTGCTGCATTGACTGCCGCAGCCGGAACTATAGGAGTAATTATCCCACCCAGTATTCCGTTTGTAATATATGGAGTAGTATCAGGAACATCAATTACCGATATGTTTACTGCCGGTTTTTTGCCGGGAATCATGATGGGTATCGCACTTATGATTATTACATATATTGTATCCAAAAAGAATGGCTATAAAGGTAAAGCAGAAAAATCTACATGGAAAGAAAGATGGACTACTTTTAAAGATGCATTTTGGGCTATTTTGTCACCAATTATTATACTTGGAGGAATTTATTCCGGATTTTTCACTCCGACTGAAGCAGCCGTAGTATCTGTTGTATATTCTTTTATAGTTGGTGTTTTTGTATATAAGGAACTGGATTTTAAAGGTGCTTATAAATCGTTTAAGGATGCTATAGTAGTCAATGGCGCAACTACCTTTATGATTGGCCTTTCAACTGCCTTTGCAGCTTATCTGACTATGGAGCAGATACCGAATATGATAGCTAATGCAATTATAGGCATTACAGATAATGGCATAATCATATTGTTGTTAATCAACCTTTTCTTGCTGCTTGTAGGAATGTTTATAGACAATATTCCGGCTACGATTATTTTAACTCCTATATTGCTTCCTGTAGTAAAATCTTTGGGAATGTCTCCTGTAACCTTTGGTATTATGCTTACCATGAACTTAGCTATAGGATTCTGCACACCTCCATATGGAATAGATTTGTTTGTGGCATCAGCCATATCAAAGATTACAATAGAAGATATATCAAAGCAAATTATCAGAATGATATTTGCGTTGATAGTAGTTTTATTGCTGATTACGTTTGTGCCTTTTCTTACGACAATGTTTATATAACTCATAGGATGGAGCCAAGAAAGCGGTGTCACGTAGGGTCAGAAGCCTGGGAGGTATCAAAATGATAACTTCCAGGCTCTAATTTTGCTAAAGGGGGTGAAGATATGGCTTGGGTATATTTAATTATTCCTTATGCTATTCATGTGGATATCTATGGTGTGTTGGACTTTTCATTCCAGATACATTATGTAAATTATATGCTATACTTATTTTGTATTGTTTTTATTTTATATGTTGAGGGAGGTTGAAGTGTTGAAGGTGAGAAGAAAGCTGAATATTATATTGAGCTTTGTCCTTATCATAACTGTCCTAATCAGCCCGGTTTCCGGCCTGGCAGCTGATGCAGCTGCTGTAGATTCAACAGGAACGCTTTTCGAGGGTGCTTCACATGTGAATGGCAACCTGAATAAATGGCTGCTGGATGAAGAAAATGGGTATATTTATGTGATTACTGAAAACAAGTTTTTAAGTTTTTTTGACATCAAGACACTGGAACTAAAAAAAGAAATGGAATTCACATATATATCCGACATAGACCTTTACAATGGGAAATTATATGCAACACTGGAGTATGACAGGGAAATAGCGATGATCAATACAAAGACCGCAGTTGTTGAAAAAAGAATTACAGTCGGTAAGAATCCGCATAGAATGGCGCTTATGGACAATAAGATTTTCTATGTGCCCAGGTACTATAAAGGCTGGGAAGGAGATATCGTAGACTATTCAAAGGTTTATGTCTATAACCTTGCTGATTCAAAAGAGACTGTTGCAATGTCAATGACATCGATCCCGGGTTATGAGAATTACTCAGAGGACGTGGAAATAACTGATTTGGCAGCTGATGTGAGCAAGGACAGGCTTTTTGTCAGCGCAAGGCATGTGAATTTAGATAAATCCTATCTGTTTTCTATAAGCTCAAAGGATTACAAAGTCTTGGATGGTGGAAAACAGTGGGGCTTTGACGGTTATCAACTTGGAATGTTCGCGAATGACAGGGATATATTCTTTGGAAGCTATAGGCTTGATAAGGAAGACTTAAGTAAGTTTTATGGGAATTATGACGGCAATGTGGCTTTTGCGAAGGAAGACTATGTTTTTTCAAATGCCGGACTATTTGACAGGGAGAGCTTCATAAAGGTCGGCAGCTTTAGTGAATACGATGGCCAGCCGGGTCATCC
>CAZUGK010000019.1:22759-31349 GCA_964619815.1 uncultured Clostridiaceae bacterium
TGGTAGACAGCAGTAACAACGTATATCTGCATGGATCCTATGGTTCTCCAATTTACAGGGGAGCTTTGAGCAGTTTCATCAAATCTGATGCAGGCGGCGGAAATGGAATACCAAGCGATCCTGCTGCAATTGAATACAATGCAGATAAAATGGGGACTGATACAAAAGCAAAGCGTCTAAGCATAACAAGGTGGCTGGTGGATGCTGACAATAAGCTTATTTATGCTCTTTCCAGGGAGAATAACAGCCTTATGATGCTGGGCCTTGAGGACTTGAAGCTGAAAAAACAGCTGCTTATAGGAAAGTCTCCCAGCTATATGGCAATGTCAGGGGGTAAGCTGTATGTCGCACTTTCTGAGATCAACCAGGCAGCGGTAGTGGATCTGAGGACCCAGACCGTAGAAAGGAATATTGTACTGCAGCACAAGCCGGGTGCATTGGCAGTTGACGGCAGCAAATTGTTCTATATGGGTTATGAACCCTATGACAGAACAACAGACCAGTATCTGAAGCTGTACATGTATGATTTATCCAAGAACAATGAAATTGATGTACTTGCAAGTACAGCAACACGTTTGGAGTCAAATATTGTTTTGGATACAGCAAAGCACAGGCTGTATCTCGGGCATTCGACACATAACGGAGCCATGGCTATAAGCACTTCTGATTACAAAATTTTAGGCACTTCAGGCTATGGAAGGGACAACTACCGCTCGGTGGTGTCTGCAGACAACGGGAAGCTTTTTTACTCATCTGCAAAACTGGATGAGAATGATATTTCAATAATTTATGGCTATTTCAAGGAAGATATAATTTACACAAAGGGCTCTTATGCCTTTTCAACAAAGGCGGTATATGACGCAAACAGCTTCGAAAAGCTTGCAGAGCTGCCTTTTGAGTCCGAAACCATTTATATGGACGGAAACAGTAACGTATACATGTTTAACAAGAGCAGCAACACTATAAGGAGATTTCCTTTGGCACCACTTATTGCCGGGTTTCCGCAGGCTTACAACGAATCAATAAAAAATACAGATTATAGTATCCCCAGGGACGCCTTTTATGAGCTTGGGCGCATCATGGGCAATATCACAACAGTGGTTGATGACGACAATAATTTGATATATGCAATTTCCCCTGATTACAACAAGCTTCAGGTTATCGGAGGGTCGGACCTGAAGCTGAAGAAAGAGCTGGTGATAGGTCAAGGGCCTACAGACATGAGGCTTTATGATGGTAAGCTTTATATCGCAGTTAAATTTACAAAATCTGTTGTAGTGTATGATACTGCCTCCCAGACTATTTCACAAACTTATGCTCTTTCGGACAAACCTGAGCTGATAGAAGTTGATGGAAGCAAAATATATTATAAGGGCTTTGCGATGCTTCATGCATATGATATGTCAGCAAAGAAGGAAACGGACTTCACCTTCCACGATTTTAAGTGGGGTTGGGATATAGTCCACGTAGAAAGACTTTTTATGGATAGGGAAAACCATATCCTGTATGGGGGGGATTCGGCAGGAACAAGGCCTACGGAAAACCTATACGGATTCAGTACCTTGGACATGAAAGCTGTTAAGCTGCCTGTAGCCGTAAAAAAGTATAATGATGTTGATTATTATGGAATGCCTGTATTCAGGGGCAACGAGCTGATGTACGGGCAAATTGTCTATGACAGGGATGGCTTCGGTAAAGTAGGTGAAGCACTCAAAGGCCGTATCCTGTATGCTGACGATAAGTATATCATTACCAGCTATGAGGCGTATTTAAGGAAAAGTCATGCCAAGCTTGGGGATATGCCGGAATACTACGAGAACATGCAGGTGGACGCAGAGAAAAATATATATATTGTTATGAACAGAGAACACTTTATAAAGAAAACAACCATAGAGGCGCTGTTAGCCGGACTGAAAAACAAGACTTCCACATATGATGCCTATATAAAGGGTGAATTGGTTGATGCTCCCCAGCCGGTAGAAAAAATTACTTTCAACGATATTAGCGGTCATTGGGCGAAGGAGGCAATAGAGGAGCTTGCCCAGAAGAAAATCATAAATGGAATTGGCAATAATTTTGCTCCCAACAACAATGTTACCCGTGCGGAATTTACTGCCATGCTTGTAAGGGCAATTGACCCGGAAGGTATTGGGTCTGTTAAGAAAGATATTGAGCACGGAAATATCTTTGAGTATTTTGTTGATGTAAAGCCTAAGGATTGGTATTATCCATCAGCAATTGTCGCCAGGAGGATCGAACTGGTGCTGGGGGATGGAAAGGGCTACTTCTCACCGAATACCCCAATTACCAGGGAACAAATGGCAGTGATGTCGTTAAGGGCTTTGGAAAGAATGAATTTACAAGTAATTCAAAGAGATAACGAGGTACTATCGACCTTCAAGGATAATGGAAAAATAAGCGGGTGGGCAAGGAAAGATGCGGCTTCGGCAGTGAAAATGGGCATAATGACAGGAAAGCCAGGCTTGATATTTGCACCCGGAGATAAGGCAACACGTGCAGAAGCTGCAGCGGTATTGAAAAGACTTATGGATAAATTTTAAAGATAGCAAAAGGGGACAGGGATTCAAGAAAGATATCTCTGTTCCCTTTTTGCATAGTAATTTCATATCTTCAGATACTATTGAAGGTTATTTACCATTGGTATACAAACTATTTTTCATTCAACAAATGCTATATTATCTATTCTCCAAATATCTTTGCCATCAATGCTATTTGTAATTTTCATATCCGCAATCATTGTTGATTCTTTTACAACTACCGTTGTGTCAATTATCCTATAGGTCTTTACCTTGAACTTCCATGTTTCTTTAATTGGAACTTTATTCTTATATTCTATTCTAGCATTTACATAATCAGTTATTTGAATACTTAATAAGTCTTTATTGAATTCTTCCAATAATTCAAGGTTATTTATATTGCTGATCCACTCGTCTGAAAAAATATTATCCAATACGTCTTTGGTATATAAATATGGTTGGGTTACAGGCATAATAGCAAATAATTGATTTATAATTGGAAAGCCTCTAAATCCGTCAAATTCATAATAAATCTTTTTGTATTTATTGTCCTGCCATTGAAGATATATGATTTCAGGAACACTATCACTATTTATATCAGCAATAATTATATTAAGCTTCCAAAATGGTGTATATGGAGCTAAAAACTTGAACTCTTTGGCAGGTTTTAATTCATAAACTTTATCAGCACCATGTATTACCTTGGCTATATAGCCCTTGTTTTCTTCATCTGCAAGTATTTCTACTTTCTCTTTTGCTTTGTCTCCTGTTGTATCTACGCTTATAGTTCTGATTTTTTTTAACTTATACGAATAGGCGTTGACTTCATATAGGTTGAGTAAAAGCATAGCAAGTGCGAGAAGAGATGTAAAAAGTATAATTGTAAGCTTAGAATGCTTCATTTTTGCAACACTCCTTTTCAGCCACCTCGAATATAGTTTAACCAAACTTTGATTGAACATAATTTATTATTTCCGGCGAATTTTCTATAAAATGTACAACAGTGAGATTAAATAAGAGTAAGCATATTTTCTTATCTGCATAGTTATCGCATACATCCAGATAATATTGTTGAAATAACTAAGAAGGGAGCGTGATAAAATGAATCATGAAAATATGCATAACATAAAAGCTAATAGATTGGCAAATCAAAAGAGTCCATACCTGTTGCAGCATGCATATAACCCGGTAGATTGGTTCCCATGGGGAGATGAGGCTTTTGACAAAGCAAAGGCGGAAGGCAAACCCATATTCCTTTCTATTGGGTATTCCACCTGCCATTGGTGTCATGTCATGGAAAGGGAATCCTTTGAGGATGAGGAAGTTGCCAGGGTTCTGAATGATAACTTCATAGCCATTAAGGTTGACAGGGAAGAGCGGCCGGATATCGACCATATATATATGAATGTCTGCCAGGCGCTTAATGGAAGCGGAGGATGGCCTCTGACAATTATAATGACGCCGGATAAAAAGCCTTTCTTCGCGGGAACTTACTTTCCCAAACGGGCAAGGATGGGCTATCCGGGAATAGTTGAGCTGCTTGAAAAGACCATGGAATCTTGGAATACCCAGAGGGACAGTCTGTTGGAGGCGTCAAACCATATATTGGATCATATAAAATCAGATTCCAGGGAAGACTCTGAGGGTGAACTGACCATAGAAGCTGCGGGTAAGGCATTTAAGGGCTTCAAGTTAAGGTTCGACAGTGAATTCGGAGGCTTCGGAAGAGCACCGAAGTTTCCCACACCCCATAATTTACAGTTTTTGCTGAGATATTGGAAGCTGACGAATGATGCCGGTGCGTTGGAAATGGTGGAAAAGACTCTTGTTTCAATGTACAGGGGGGGCATATACGACCATATCGGTTTTGGCTTTTCAAGGTATTCCACCGACCGTAAATGGTTGGTGCCGCATTTTGAAAAAATGCTGTATGATAATGCATTGCTTTCTGTAACATATCTTGAAGCATACCAGGCTACAGGGAAAAAACAGTACGGAGAGGTTGCAAGGCAGATATTTGAATATGTGCTGAGGGATATGACTTCACCGGAGGGAGGCTTTTACTCTGCTGAGGATGCTGACTCCGAAGGAGTTGAGGGTAAGTTCTATGTATGGAGCCCGAAAGAAATTACAGAAATTTTGGGCGAGGATGCAGCGGTAGAATTCAATGGCTACTATGGTATAAATGAGAAAGGCAATTTTGAGGAAAAGAGCATACCCAACCTGCTCCATAATAAAGAGGCTTTTGACAATATAACATCAAATCCTGTGGAAGAGTATAGAAAGAAGATATTTGAAGTAAGGAGAAAAAGGGTACACCCCTATAAGGATGACAAAATCCTCACTTCATGGAACGGCTTAATGATAGCAGCACTGGCAATAGGAGCGCGGGTGCTGGACGATAGGAGATATTCTGAAGCAGCAGAAAAGGCGGTAGGCTTTATAAGGGCAGAACTTGTAAAAGAGGATGGAAGGCTGCTTGCAAGATACAGGGAGGGAGAAGCTGCATATCCGGGCTACCTGGATGATTATGCCTTCGTGATTTGGGGACTTATAGAGCTGTATGAAGCCAGCTTCAAGGCTGAGTACCTTAGGCTTGCCCTGGATTTGAACATGGATATGCTGAAGTACTTTTATGATGAGGAAAATGGCGGCCTTTACCTGTACGGAAGTGACAGCGAGCAGCTGATAGTCAGGCCAAAGGATGTGTATGACGGGGCAACACCCTCAGGAAACTCGGTGGCGGCCATGAATTTTCTGAGGCTGGGAAGGCTTACGGGGGATCCGGATCTGGAGGATAAAGCCTATGAACAGCTTAAAGCCTTTGGAGGTGCGATAGAGGGCTCCCCAATGGGTTATACCCACATGTTGATGGCACTGCTTTTCATAAACAGCAAAGCCAGTGAGATAGTTGTTGTAGGAAACAGTGAGGACAAAAATGCAAGGCGGATGCTTTCCGTTGCCAACTCTCATTTTCTTCCCTTCACAGTGGTCCTGTTCAAGGATGAAGAAGGGGTGGCAGATGGCATAACAAGTTTGGCAGCTTATACCGAAGGCCAGATAATGATAGATGACAAGGCAACTGCCTATGTATGCGAAAACTTCGCCTGCAGGGCTCCAATTACGGATTTGGGAGAGTTTATGAGTATTATAAAAAGTTAGTATAAGAATGATTGAAAACCAGTGTAAGACACTGGTTTTCAATCGTATAGGCATCAGCCTTTTAATATTTCTATAAAGTTATAAGCAATCCTGGCTGTGATACCCCAGATTATCTTATCCTTATAGGTATAGAAATAGACAGGGTATTTCCCTCTGCCCCAAGGGTAGTCCCTGCCCCACGGCACCATATCATAAGGAAAGTCCTCTCCGGGCTTCATTTCAGTACTTAAATAATAGCAGGATGGCTTGGTTTCCATTAGGAAGGACAGCGGGACATAAAATACTTCCTTTACCTCATCGGGGCTGTATGTACCCTTATAATCATAAAGCAGTCCTGTAAAAGGGTAAATAATGGTGTTAAAAGGGGTGACAAGTGTATCCAGTTCCCCGGTTACTTCGATCCTATTCTCCGGAAGCAGCAGCTCCTCTGAGGTTTCCCTTACCGCAGCCCTCATGTTTTCTTCGTGGTTTTCAATCTTGCCGCCGGGAAAGCAAATTTCATTAGGCTGCTGATTCAGGTTTTCTGATCTTACCTCGAAAAGAAGAGAATAGCCTTCAGCTCTTTCCACTATAGGTACAAATACGGAGAATTCCTTGTATAAATCTCTGCCGCAGATACTTATCTTCCTGTTCTTTAACTTTTCCAAATAAGCTTTCATTTTACCCCCGCAATTTATCTTTAGATATTGTAAAGACTATGAATATATTATGCTCCATTTGTTCACAACTTCAGTATATCAAAATCATACAGGCTTTAAAACCAATAACATAAAATGTACAGGAAAATAATATTATCGGAAGATTTTGAATAATGCATAATAGACTTTTTTACGAAATTATCTGTTGAGGGTTACTCCCGCAAATGGTATTATTATCTTGTGATACTAACAAAAATATGAGAAGCATTAAAATAATAGTTTAAAAGAAAAATAATTTTAAGGGAGGAACAAAAATGCATAAGAAACTATTTATTCCTGGTCCTATCGATGTTCGTGAGGATGTACTCCAGAAGATGGCTACACCACAGATAGGACACCGTTCAAAAGCCGCTTCTGCATTACAGAGAGGCATTTCTGAAAAAATGCAAAAGGTGTTCCAGACAAAAAATACAATCATTCTTTCAACTTCATCGGGAAGCGGACTTATGGAAGGGGCTATCCGTTCCTGCACCAGAAAAAGAGCTGCTGTTTTTTCGGTAGGCGCTTTTGGGGACAGATGGTACAAAATGGCTAAAGCTAACGGAGTGCCGGCAGACAAGATTTCATCAGTACCAGGCCAGCCTACAACAGTGGAAATGGTGGATGAAGCTCTTTCAACAGGCAAATATGATGTAATCACAGTGACTCAGAATGAAACCTCAGCAGGCTTGATGAATCCCTGCGGTGAAATAGGCGAGCTTCTCAGGAAAAAGTACCCGGATGTGCTTTACCTTATTGATACAGTAAGCTCCATGGGCGGAACTGACATAAAGGTTGACGAGTGGGGAGTAGATGTATGTATAACCTCCACACAGAAATGCTTAGGCCTCCCTGCAGGTATGTCCATATGTTCAGTTACAGAAAGAGCAATTGAAGCAGCAAGACAGGTAGAGAACAGGGGACTGTACTTTGACCTGGTAGAGCTTTATGACTTCATACAGAAAAAGGACCACCAGTATCCATCGACTCCTTCGCTGTCGCATATGTTTGCACTGGATTACCAGTTGGATAAAATTCTTGCTGAAGGATTAGAAAATAGATTTGCAAGACATATTGAAATGGCTGAATATGTGCGTGCGTGGGCAAAGAAGAACTTTGCACTGTTTGTAGAAGATCCGAAGTATCTTTCCAATACCCTTACCACAATAAAGAACACAAAGGGTATCAGCGTAAGTGACCTTAACAAAAAGCTGGGTGAAAGAGGCTTTGAAATTTCTAACGGTTACGGGGACTTAAAGGAAGTAACCTTCAGAATATCCCATATGGGCGATTATACATTGGATGAAGTAAAGGAATTGCTTAAGAATATAGATGACATACTAGGACTTTAAGAAAAAAGATTATTAACACTTGTGCGGCTCACGTGAAATTTACGTGGGTCGTATTTTTTATATCCATAAAAAATTAAAGGATTAGCGTAAAATTTAAATATCAGTTGACAAAATTAAATGAAAATTATAAAATTTAAGTGAGAGTGAAAAATTAAAGTATTATGAAATATGAGGGGGGTTAGAATGGAGCAAAAAACCGTGGACAATATTAGCAAGGAAATCAGAAAACGTAGGCTTGAGAAGAATATGACCCTGAAGGAGCTAAGCGAGAAGACTAATTTGTCGGTTAGCTTTCTTTCACAGGTTGAAAGAGGTATCTCATCAATGACAATAGTCTCATTGAAGAGCATTGCCAATGCTCTTGATGTTTCATTGAAGGATTTGGTAGATGTAGATGATAGGGCAAGCTTTATTAACAAAAAGGACAATCAAATATTACTTAGAATAGAAAAGTCGGTTATCAGCTATATTAGGCTAAGTGGTAAATTTGAGAACAGAAAATTAGAGGCCATAATGGTGACAATGAAACCAAATTTCTATGAAGAAGAAGAAAGTTCTCACGAAGGTGAAGAATTCTACTATGTATTAAAAGGAACCGCTACATTTATTGTGGATGGAGCAGAGTATAGAGTAGGCGAAGGAGAATCAATGCACTATCCATCGACGCTTCCTCATAGGACGGTTAACTCAGAGGATCAGGAACTGGTTATGTTAAGTATTATAACTCCTACTATTTTTTGATAGCTTTACACTATAGATTTTGTTAATTTTTTGAAAATGAAGGGTGAGGTAAGATGAGTTTTATAAGAAGTAAGGATTTCAGCATTGAGGAGCATAGTGGTTATGCAGTAATTACAGCAAT
>CAZUGK010000019.1:31446-32657 GCA_964619815.1 uncultured Clostridiaceae bacterium
AGCAGTTCTTAAGCCTGGAGCACGGATACCCAAGGAAGGGGTAACCTTCCATAATGAAGAAGAGTATAGTTTTGTTATAAAGGGAAAGGTTACCATCGGTACAGAAGATGGACTTTCAGATCTGGAAACAGGAGATATAAACTTTACCCCAAAGACAAAGAAGCATTGGAGCCTGAATGAAGGAGACACCGATTGCGAATTGGTTTGGGTTCTGGTTGAATAAGGAGGACCTTATAATGAAAACCTACGATTTATTGAAGGAAGAAGCCGATTTATTTTTTAATAATGTAAGTACTAATGATTTTTACAGTTTTACCAGGTGTGATTTTAAAGATGGCATATTAGTAGACCTGTCCTATGAGAAGGCCCTCCGTGATGCGAAAAAATCAGAGGACTTTAAAAAAAGGCTTCAAAGCATAAAAAGTGAAAACCCTTTATCGGAATATGATGAATTAATAATTGAGGCTGTAGAAGATTTCTGTGAGTACATAATTACAAATCAGAGATATTATTGGTACAAGTTTAATATTACACATAATACGTGTCCTATACCATATTTGATAAAAGGGTTGTCCAATTACCCCATAACTGAAAACGGCAGCTTGGAGAATTACATTAATCTTTTGGAACAGCTCCCCTCAACAATGAGATTAATAAAGGAAAAGCTGGACTTGCAGAGAAAGAAAGGTATAACTATTCCGAAAGAGGAATGCATAATATCAGAAAAAATGCTGGAAGGCTTTCTTCAGGATGCTGAAAGTGGATCCTTGAGTTTTGCAGAAAAGGCTAATAATCTTAAGCTTAAGAATACTGTGGTATATGAGCGCAGGATTTATGATGCAATAACAGGGTTCAATGAGGAAATCAAAGCAACAATTGATTATATCAGGAATGACTATATAAAAAATGTGAAAGCCAAACCCGGTTTGTGCAATCAACCTGGAGGATTGGATTATTATAAGGCTTTGATTAAGGTATATACATCCTATGACCTTGCGCCGGAAGAAATACACGGAATAGGGCTGAAAAACATTGAGATTACCAAGTCTAAAATGCAGGATATAATAAAAAGACTTGGTTTTAATTTAACCATAGAAGACTTTAATAAATTGTTGAATAATAACCCTGATTACTTTGACAAAACAAAGGAAGCCCTGGGCAATCGAATGTCAAAACAATTGGATAAGATAAGGCCGCTTATGAAGGACTAT
>CAZUGK010000019.1:32667-41187 GCA_964619815.1 uncultured Clostridiaceae bacterium
AGCCGTTAGCTGACTGCGAAGTAAGACCGGTAGTAGCAGCGAGGGAATCCTCGACCTCGTGGGGTTACTATGCCGTACCTGTGGGAAGTGATAAAAACGGGGTGTATTATTTCAGTGGAAGTGAACTGGATAAAAGGTGCCAGATACGAACCGCAGCAATAGTCCATCATGAACTGCTGCCGGGACATCATTTCCAGATGAACCTGATTAATGAGGATGAAAGCTTACCGAAAATTTGCAGCAGCCATTTCAACACAGCCTTTGCAGACGGGTGGGCAGAATATTCGGCAGATCTGGCAAATGAGATGGGACTTTACAATGATTATGATTTATATGGAAGATACCTGTGGGATTTAGTGCTTTGTACCAGACTGGTAGTAGATACCGGCCTCAATGCTTTAGGCTGGACAATGGACAAAGCAAGGGAATTCATGAGGTGGAACACTTATCTTACAGAGTCGGAAATATTTACAGAATCCTTAAGATATGCGGTGGACATGCCGGGACAAGCTTTGGCATATAAGATGGGTAGTCTCAAAATGCAACAGCTCCGCATGAAAGCAGAAAAAGCATTAAAGGAAAGGTTTAATATAAAGGAATATCATCAGGCTGTTTTGGAGTTGGGTTCTATTCCATTAAACATATTGGAAAAAAACGTAGACAGGTACATAGCGGGAAAACAGTGCGTCTGATTTTGAAATCTGCGTTATTTACTATACCGTATATCAGGCAATGTAGTGAATGTCGACTATGGACGAACATTTTATATTGTTTAGCAAGAAGTATTGTAGTATTAAAGCAGGTTTCTTAATTAATAAAAAAATAAGAAAGAGGAGGAGCGAGAATGAAAAAAAGAATATTGAGCTTAGTCATGGTTGTAGCAATGTTAGTATTGGCAACAGCCTGCGGAAAGCCTGCACCGGCTTCGCAACCTGCGGATCAGGGAGCAGCTGGAACAACGGAGTATAAAGACACAATTAAAATTGGGGTTGACGTTGATCCTAATACATTGGACCCAAGACTTCAAACCAATGTAACAGTATCCAGAGTAGGAGAATTATTGTACAGCGGTCTTGTAGAGCTTAATGAAAATCTGGAACCCCAGCCTGATCTTGCGGAAAGTTGGGAGCAGAAGGATGCTACAACCATTGTATTCCATTTGAGAAAAGATGTTAAGTGGCATGACGGTACTCCATTTACTTCTGCAGATGTTAAATACACTTATGAAACAATACTTGATAAAGACTTCGGCTCAGCAGCAAGGTCCAGATATGTGCCAATAAAGGAAATACTTACGCCTGACGATTATACAGTACAGTTTAACCTAAGTGAACCATACGCTCCTTTGCTAACTTATTTGGATCATAAGATAGTACCACAGAGTGCTAAGGACAACCCTGGTTTTGCTGAGAACCCTATTGGTACAGGTCCATATAAGTTCGTGAGCTGGAGCAAGAACAGCGTTATCAAGCTAACTGCAAATGAGTCATACTTCGGTGGTGCACCTGCAACAAAGAATATAGAAATATACACTATACCAGACAACACAACAAGAGTTTCTGCACTGGAAGCAGGAGATGTGGATTTCATTCATTCACCTCTTTCCCCTCAGGATATACCGAGAATGAAAGAGAATGACAAGGTTGTAGTTTACCAGACTAATGGGCTTGGTGTTACCTTTGTAAACTTCAATCACCAGGCTGAACTGTTAAAGGATAAGAACGTCAGAATAGGTTTGGCTCATATGATTGACAAGGATACAATATCAAAAGAAATATATCAGGGTATGGATACTCCTGCTAATGGACCGGTTTTGCCGGCGTCCTGGGCATTTTCGCCGGATATAAAAGATTATCCCTACGATCCTGCAAAGGGCTTGAAGATACTGAACGATGCCGGCTGGAAGGATACCGACGGTGATGGGATACTTGATAAGAATGGCAAGAAGCTTAAGGTAAAATTGTCAACACATACGGAAGATCCAAACAGAATGCAGGCTTTGGAATTCATTCAGAACACATTTACTTCAAATGGAATAGAAGCTGAGGTAAGCACTTTCGAGTGGGCTACATTCAGTGCTGATATGACAGCCGGGAATTATGAAATTGCTATAGTCGGTCTGCTTAATATCAACGATCCTGACAGAGGAATGTATATCCAGTTCCATACCGGCGGTGGACAGAACTACGGTAAATATAGTTATCCTGAACTTGATGCTCTGCTTGACAAAGGAAGAGCTACTACTGAACAATCTGAAAGAGCAAAGATATATCAGCAGGCTGCTCAGACGATCAATGACGAGGTTATGTGGAGAACACTGGTATTCCAGGGTTACGTAGCAATGTATAACAAGAACCTTGAAGGTTTTAAACCAATGCCCTCTGGTCAGATATCGGCTATGAGATACGCGAAAATAAAAAAATAATAGGACCAGGTGATTAGATGGTTAAATTTGTATTTAACAGAATACTTCAAATTATACCGGTTGTATTTGGCATAACCATACTTGTATTTTTTATAATGCGACTGATACCTGGGGACCCTGCAATGATAATGCTGGGTCAGGATGCTACGCCTGAAGATATTGCGAGGCTAAGGGCAATTTTGGGGTTGGACAGAAATATTTTCGTCCAACTCTTCTCCTACCTGAAGAATATGCTGTTCCTGGACTTCGGTGATTCAATATTCCTTAAGCAGTCAGTATTCGAGGTTATTAAGGGGAGCTTTCCTGCTACTATAGAACTTGCAGTGACATCCTTAATAATTTCATTATTGATAGCAGTACCTTTGGGAGTAATCTCAGCAGTAAAGCAGAATACATGGATTGACTATACAAGTATGGCTTTTGCACAAATTGGAATTTCAATGCCCGTATTTTGGATCGGTGTACTTCTCATACTTCTTTTTTCGGTAGAACTTGGATGGCTGCCTTCCTTCGGAAGAGGAGAACCAATAACCGAAGGCTTTAAGGTACTGGTGACTACCGGTTCAGCGGATGTACTTCTGGCAAGCTTAAAAAAACTCATTTTACCGGCTACTTCGCTGGGAATAATGGGGTCTGCAATGATATCAAGAATGATCAGATCTACTATGCTGGAAGTACTGGACAGTGACTATATAAGAACTGCCAGAGCAAAAGGTACTGCTGAAAGAAAGGTTATAATGAGACATGCTTTTCGAAATGCGCTGCTTCCGGTTATAACAATAGTAGGCTTGCAGTTCGGAAATCTGTTAGGGGGTTCAATTATTACAGAGTCTGTATTTGCTTGGCCCGGCATAGGCAGAGTAATTATTACTGCCATATCCCAGAGGGATTTTCCGCTGGTGCAGGGAGGGGTCATATTCCTTGCAATTACCTTTGCAGTAATAAACCTTTTAGTTGACCTTTTATACGTTGTACTAAACCCCAAAATCCGTCATTAGAGGTGAACCATGAAATCTGTATTTTTAAAAAGGCTAATGAACAATAAATCTGCAGTTATAGGCGGAGTAATAATAATAATTGTAATAATAAGTGCAATTTTTGCTCCGGTAATATCTCCCTATGACCCATATAAAATGAATATGTCGGATAGGCTGCAGGAGCCGGACGGTATACACCTTTTGGGAACTGACCAGTTTGGAAGGGATCTTCTGGCAAGGCTCATATATGGCGCAAGAGTATCCCTGCAGGTTGGTGTTATAGCAGTAGGGCTTTCAATGTTTGTAGGAGTGTTTCTGGGATTGGTTGCAGGCTACTATGGAGGCTGGTTGGACAGGATAATAATGAGGTTTGTTGATATTTTCCTGGCATTCCCGATTATATTGCTGGCAATTGCTTTTGTTGCGGCTTTGGGGCCTAGTACAAAGAATGTAATGCTTGCACTGGGCATGATATATTGGACAAACTATGCCAGAGTTGTAAGGTCAAGTGTATTATCAATAAAGGAAGAAGAGTATATTCTGGCAGCAATTACCACAGGTGCCAGTGATCTTAGAATTATATTCACCTACATATTGCCAAATGCTTTAGCTCCTATAATAGTAATGGCGACTTTAGGCCTGGGTACTGCAATAATAAGTGAATCTACTCTGAGCTTTCTAGGCTTAGGAGTGCAGCCGCCTACTGCAAGCTGGGGTTCAACTCTTTCCTTCGGCTTGAAGTTTCTAAGAGATGCACCTCACCTGTCGATCTTTCCCGGTTTGGCAATAATGCTTACGGTGCTGGGTTTCAACCTGCTGGGGAATGGTATAAGAGATATTACGGATCCTAAGCTGACAAGAAAATAAAAAAACACATATATGAAGGAGATATAATGATGAATAATTATAAATATTATGAACTACCCGTATGTTATATGGCCAACGGTCTGGGACTTAAGCTTCCGGTTCATGAACTTTCCGGTGGAAAAGGTCCTGTAATTGGATTTTCAGCATCAGTACATGGAGATGAAACTATAGGTGTAGAAATTCTCAGAAGAGTTGTAGAAGAACTTAAGGGTATGGATATAAACGGTACTGTAAAAATCATGCCGACAGCAAACCCCTTAGCTTTTGAAGAAGCTAAAAGAAACAATCCTATCGACAGGAATAATATGAACAGGATTTTCCCTGGAAGCTATAATGGTACTCTTACTGAAATACAGGCAAGGGTTATGGCGGACAAGTTCCTTGACGGCTTGGATGCATATGTGGATGTACATGCCGGAGGACAGGATCCGGTTGTTGATTATGCTTATATTCTAAATGATGAAGGCTTCTCAAGGGCATTTCTATCCAAAATACTGTACAGGCCAAAAGCTGACTACGTAGGGACAACTGCCACATATACAAAGCCTAAAGGAATCCCGACAGTGACGGTAGAATGCGGCGGAGGCCCTAATGACAGCAGTTATGTTGAAAAAGGGGTAAAAGGCCTTCTGAATATGCTGAAATACAAAAAAGTAATACCTGGTGAAGCAGAAACGAGAAAAGACCAGATAGTAGTTGACCATATTGAACATGTAAATCCCCATCATGGAGGACTTTTTGTGCCAAGCCTGAAATACGGCGTAATGAACACTATAGTTGAAGGAAAAGTTACACTGGGCAAGGTATACAATCCTATGACGCTGGAGCTTCTGGAAGAAATAAAGGCTCCGTATGACAGAAATCTTATGATACTTATGAGGGGCAGCGTTAACACAATACTGCCTGGAGATTTTACTTTCATGATAGGTGACTTAAGTACCGCGGAAGGTGAATTTTAATGAAATATAACTATTCTCCCAAAGACTTTAAAATGGCTGAAAAATATGTTCAGACTGCCGTAGGCATGGATGAATTATTCAGAAAGAATCTCTCGGACAGCGAAGCAGCCTTTTCTTCAGAAGGCCTTCTGCCTGTTGTTTTAACTAAAATAGAAGCTAAGCCTTTAAACAGCTGGCTTGATGTAAGAGAAGCTTTTGCGGAATTGTATGAAGAATATAAATTACTGGAAAATGATATAAGAAGAAATTATATGTCTGAGCAAATTGCATCGATAATACTTTTGGGTGAGTGGATTTTTGAGAAAAAAGGTTTTGAATATAGACATTTAGTTAAAAATCTGTTGCATGTAGACCCGAACCCTGTGACTGAGAACCAGAGGAAGATGCTGCATGGAAAATTGGATGTGCTCTTATCCGATAAAAACTATAAAGGCAGCCTGAAGGATAAGGTGGAGGCCTGGCGTAAGGAGCATGTGGTAGACAAAGCTTCTCTCGGTGCCGTACTTAAAGAGCTTATTGCAGCTGCAAAGGAGCAGACAATAGAGTTCGGTATAAAAGAGATTGCGGATATAAACGTAGAGCCTCAGGTAGTTCATGATGTTCCTTATAATGCATATATTGATTTCCTGGGTAACCAAATGCTGATTAACGGCGATTTGGAGCATACCTATGAGGATCTTAAGCACCTTATAACCCATGAGACTTTCCCTGGTCATGCCGCCCATATGGAGGTAAGAAGACAAAGAGTAGAGGCAGGAGACGTTCCTTTGGATGCTGCTCTTGTATTCACAAATACGGCAAGCAGTCCTGTATTTGAAGGCATTGCTGATAACGGGGAAAGATTCTTGGAATGGGATAAGTCGCTGGATGACCAGATAAATCAGCTTCTTCAGGCTGCGAAGAGCATTGCATCCTATGGGGCAGCCCATATGCTCCATGAAGAAAATAAGGAGATAGAGGCGGTTAAGCAATATTTCAGAGACTTTGCTTTCATGAATGAAGCTGCAATTGACTCAAGAGTAAGGTTTATCTCCCATCCATTCAGAAAAACATTTATGTATGCTTATTGGAGAGGTAATGAAGCTGTTTACAGGGCATACAAAAATGTTTCCAAGGAGCAGTTTCCACAGTTTATTAATTACTTATACGGCAATATGCACAGTGCCAATACAGTAAACCAATTTAACGGCATATTTTAGGAGTGGTGTTGATTGTTAGATAAAAAGAAATTGGACAAATTAGTAAAAATTCTCGGTGAGAGAAAGGTTGACGGCTGTGTTATGGGACCGGGCCATGACGTGGAGTATCTGGCTGGCATCAAGCCTTTTACTGATGAGAGATTCAGAGGCTTTTATGTTTTGACTGACGGCAGATGGTTTTTCATATGCCCGGAATTATATTATGAGGAAGTCAGGGAAGCTTTAGGCGAGGAAGCACATATTTATATCTGGAGTGATGCGGTCGGAGTACTGGGCTCCTTTGAAAAAGCAGCTGTGGATTATGAGCTTAACGGGAAAGTCATAGCAGTAAATGATGGTGTAAGGGCTATCGATCTGATCGATATGGAAAATATTATAACGGGAAAATTTGTTAATGGCAGCAGCATATTTGAGGAATTACGGCTTCTTAAGGATGAGGAAGAGGCCGGATACCTGGCTAAGGCAGGAGAAATTGCCGACAAAACCTTCGAAGAAGTCATTAAATTCATAAGGCCCGGAGTAACGGAAAGAGAGATTTCCAACAAGATAAAGGAGCTGCTTGCACAATTCGGAGGGGAAGGTCTATCCTTTAGCCCCATAGTAGCTTCAGGTTCAAACAGCTCCAGGCCACATTACAATGATGATAAGAGGGTTATTGAGGAGCAGGATCTGGTTATTCTCGACTATGGATGCACGTATAGAGGATATTGCTCTGATATATCCAGGACGGTTTTTATCGGGAATCCTACTGAAGAGCAGAAGAAAGTATATGATATATGTCTTAGAGCGACTATTGAAGCGGAAAAAGCAGTTAGAGAAGGGATCCCTGCAGAAGAAGTGGATAAAGTAGCCCGTGACATTATAACAGAAGCAGGGTATGGAGAATATTTCATATGCAGAACGGGCCATGGCATAGGATTGGCATTTCATGAAGCCCCATTTATAAAAAACGGCAATAAGGAAATATTAAAGACCGGTATGTGCTTCAGCATTGAGCCGGGCATATATATTCCGGGCAAATTCGGCATGAGGGTTGAAGATATTGTCATGGTAGATCCAAAGGGCACCAGAGTCTTCAACAATGCCGACAGGAATATGACTATAGTATAAAAATCCGCTATTTTTGAATAGAGGCTCTGACAATGCAGAGTATGTTTCGGAGAATGCGGAAATTTAGAATTACCTAGGAGGATATTATGGAAAAATCAAAAGTGCTGTATGAAAGAGCAATAAAAAGCGTACCTTACGGCGTGCATTCAAATTCGAGATACAGAGTACCTCACCCAATATACTTCAAACGTGGAAAAGGTGCGTATCTATATGACGTTGACGACAATGAATATATTGATATGAATTGCGGCAATGGAGCAGTAATGCTCGGTCATGGAAACGAGGAGTTCAACAGGAGGTTTAATGAGAATCTGAAGTCTTGCAGCGGCTTGACTACCGGTTCAGAGACAGAACTGGCAGTGAAGGCAGCAGAGACTTTCAAAAGAATATTCCCGGTAGACAAGGTGAGATTTACCAATTCCGGCACTGAAGCAATCACTCATGTTATGCATATGGCCAGAGCCTATACCGGTAAGAATGATTTTGCGCTGGTGGAAGGTGCATACAATGGGTGGACAGATTATGTAAATATAAGCAATTTTCCCAGTCTGAGTGCTGTAGGAGATGCCAAGAGGCCTAATGCAGTACCCGGTTCAGGCGGACTTGATAAAAATGCGGTGGATTCGTCTCTGATTATTCCATTTAATGACCTGGAGGCTTCAAAGATACTTCTGACTGAGAATAAAGACAGAATTGCTGCATTGATTCTGGAGCCTGTTATGATAGATATCGGTTTTGTTGAGCCGGAAAAAGCTTACTTAATCGGTTTGAGAGAGATTTGTGATGAGCTTGGAATACTCCTGGTATTTGATGAGCTCCTGACAGGTTTCAGAGTACCGGACGGAAGCTGTCAGAAGCATTTTGGAATAGTACCCGATCTGTCCATATTCGGAAAGGCTATTGCAAACGGTCATATTTTGGCTGCAGTAGCAGGTAAAGATGCAGTAATGAATATTGCGGCTCCGGTTGGGGGGAAGACAGGG
>CAZUGK010000019.1:41197-44798 GCA_964619815.1 uncultured Clostridiaceae bacterium
GGTATGTAGGCACCTTCAACGGCCATGCTTATTCAATGGCTGCTGCAGTGGCAGCTATGGAAATGCTTGAAGACGGTAAAATCAGAGAAGCTCTGGATAAACGTACCCTCTATCTGAAATCAGAGTTTGAAAAGAGTGCAAAGAAGTATGGAATAACAGCAATAATGAATGGTAGAGGCGGACATCTGCAATGGTACTTTGCGGAAAAAGTAGAGAACTATAGAGAAGCGGCAGGAAGTAATGCCGATAACTATGTAAACTTTGCAAATGCAATGCTGGAGCAAGGGATACTGGTGGTCCCGAAGCATCTGTCTCATCATGCGATTACGCTGGGACATGATGAAGAAGTCTTGGAAAAGATAGTTGCTGCAATGGACAATGCTCTTAAGGCAGCAGCTGAAAAAATCAAATAGTGTAGGATGTGTTCATATGGCGCCAATATTACAGGTTCAGAACTTAACAACGTCATTTAAAACGGAAATGGGTTATGTCAGGGCAGTGAATGATGTCTCCTTCAATGTAGAGAAGGGTGAAATAGTAGGCTTGGTAGGAGAATCAGGCAGCGGAAAAAGTGTAACCTCCTTTTCTATAATGAGGCTGCTTCCGAGACATAGCAGCAGGATAGATCAAGGAAAAATACTCTTTGAAGGCACCGATCTGCTTTCTATTCATGAAAAGGAAATGATAAGGATAAGAGGGAAAGAGATTTCTATGATATTTCAGGAGCCTATGACTTCGTTGAACCCTGTATTTACTATAGGAGATCAGATAGGTGAAGTATTCAGAAACCATACTTCCTTGGATAAGAAAGCTATACAGGTCAAAACGGTAGAACTTCTCGACAGAGTCGGCATACCCAGGGCAAAGGAGATAATAAACGACTATCCTCACCAGCTATCGGGCGGAATGAGGCAGAGGGTAATGATTGCAATGGCGATAGCCTTAAGGCCGAAAATACTTATAGCCGATGAACCTACAACAGCACTTGATGTTACTATACAAGCCCAGATTCTGGATCTAATTAAAAGCCTGGCAGAAGAAGACAACATGGCCGTTGTGTTTATCAGCCATAATCTTGGAGTTATTGCAGAGCTGTGCCAAAAGGTAATTGTAATGTATTCCGGACAGTTTGTTGAAATGGCAGGAACCGCAGGTATATTCAAAAATCCGCAGCATCCTTATACAAAAAGTCTTCTCAATTGTATTCCACGTATAGGTATGAGCGATAAAAAACTGAGTTTTATTGAGGGGACCGTTCCTCATCCTGCTGATAAGCTTACAGGCTGCAGATTCCAGGCACGCTGTTATGCGTCACAGGTAAAGTGCACCCAAGAGAAGCCTGAGCTTGTTGAGATTGAACCGGGTCACTGCTGCAGGTGCTTCCGTGAGAGTAAGGAGTAGGTAATATGATATTAGAAGTTAAGGATTTAAAAAAGCACTTCGCTATTAAAGGGAAAAAAGGCATAGCTGTTAAGGCAGTAGATGGCGTCAATTTCGGAATAGAACAAGGTGGGACCTTTGGCCTTGTCGGAGAGTCCGGCTGTGGAAAATCTACGGTTGCAAGGCTTATAATCAGGCTCTACAACGAAACCGGCGGACAGATAGTATTCGACGGCACGGACATAACTAAGCTTCCGAAAAGTGAAATGAAAAAATTCAGAAGGAATGTCCAGATGGTATTTCAGGATCCTTATGCCTCTTTAAATCCCAGAATGACTGTTGAGAGAACTATTATTGACCCCTTGAACATCCACGGCATTGGGACTCTCGAAGAAAGAAAAGAGAAGGTGCTTGAACTTTTGGAGGTCGTGGGGCTTGATAAAAGATATGCAAAAAGATATCCTCATGAATTTTCAGGCGGGCAAAGACAGAGAATAGGCATTGCAAGGGCTCTGGCATTAAATCCTAAGTTTATCATTCTGGATGAAGCTGTGTCTGCATTGGATGTTTCCATACAGTCGCAGATTATAAATCTTCTCCAAGAGCTGCAGCAGAAGTACAATCTTACCTATTTATTCATCTCCCATGATCTTAGTGTAATTGAGTATATGTGCAGCACAATAGGAGTTATGTATTTAGGCAAAATAGTTGAGATAGGAACAAAAGATGATATATTCAGAAATCAGAGGCATCCATATACAAAAGCTCTGCTGTCTTCAATTCCTACCCTCGATGTCGATAATAAAAAGAAGCCTATTATATTGAAGGGTGATTTGCCTTCTCCGTCAAATCCGCCTTCCGGATGTGCATTCCACACCCGGTGCAATGAAGTGATGGACGTTTGCCGGTCTGAGTCGCCTCATATGGTAACTATAGACGGAGTTCATAAGGTTTCATGCCATTTATATTGCAGATAAAAAATAAGTAGAAGAAATCGTTGTTTTATATGATTTCTTCTACTTTTTGTTTTTGGGTTATACTATATGTTTAGCACTTACATATATGTTTAATTGTGCTATACGGATTCCCGGACATGTTCACCAGTTATTCATAAAATCTGGAGAATGTACGCGTAAAGCATACAAAAAACTATGTTTGTATGTAAAAATACATGGAATTGTGCTATAAAAGGTTTGAATAATGCTATACAATTACATATAATAAAAGTGGACCCGAATAATAATAATAGGAGGGGAAAGTATGAAAAGGATACTTGTTACTGACGGTATGGAAAAATCTGCTGTTGATAAGCTTAAGAACAGCGGCTTTGAGGTAGTGGAGCAATTCTATGAGCCAGATGAATTAAAGGAACAGCTTAAACATTTTGATGCAGTCGTTGTGCGTTCAGCAACAAAAGTAAGGCAGCCGATTATTGATGCAGCTTTGGAGACCGGCAGACTCAAGCTTATAATCCGGGGCGGTGTAGGGGTTGACAATATAGACGTAGACTATGCTAAAATGAATGGTATAACAGTTGCCAATACGCCGAATGCAAGCAGCGCATCAGTTGCAGAGCTTGCAATAGGCCATATGTTCTGTCTCGCAAGATATATACATATTGCCAACCATACAATGAGAGAGGGCAAGTGGAACAAGAAGCAGTACGAAGGTATTGAGCTTGCAGGAAAGACCCTGGGGCTTATAGGCTTCGGAAGGATAGCCAGGGAAGTTGCGAAGAGAGCATATGCTTTGGGAATGAAGGTTGTTTATACAAACACAAGTGGTGCGAAGGAAGGCTTCGATGTATATAAATATATGACTTTGGATGAACTTCTTGCTGCTTCCGATTTCATTTCTATCCATATACCCGGTTCAAAGGATAAGAAGCCCGTAATTGGAGAAGCACAGATCGCAAAAATGAAGGATGGCGTGTTCATAGTAAATACTGCAAGAGGCGGAGTAGTATGCGAAGATGCGCTGATAGCTGCTCTTGACTCAGGGAAGGTAGCTGCTGCTGCACTTGATGTATTTACAGAAGAGCCTACCAAAAATGAAAGAATATATACGCATGAAAAGATTTCCCTCACACCGCATATAGGAGCTTCAGCTATTGAAGCACAAGAACGAATTGGTGAAGAAATCGTTCAGATTATTCAAAATTACTTTAAGTTCCTTGCAAAGGTGAAGCAGAAGGATGAGCAGTGAATCTGTTGGAATGGTA
>CAZUGK010000020.1:0-6123 GCA_964619815.1 uncultured Clostridiaceae bacterium
GTCATACAAATCATCAGGAGCTTCTCATGTCTTGGCAGTCAATGAAAAATACCTGCAATATGGAAATCTTGAAATGCTTAAGGGCAGCTTCATAAATGAACAGGATGTGAGGCATGCCGATAAAATTGCAGTAATTGACGATATTACTGCTTTGGAGCTTTTCGGAACTACTGATATTATAGGTCATAAGCTGGACATACAGGTTAACGGGAAAAAAGTTGAGTTTACAGTTTCGGGAATCATTAAGAATTCCAATAAAAATATTGAAACCTTGTTTGACGATGAGTTTCCGGGAATATGTTATATTCCTGACAGTGTACCGGAGGATGTTTCCTGGAGCTACAGCACGGAAAAAGTCATAGCATTGGTAGACAAAGAGCTTCACAGGGATGAAACGGCTGTCAAGCTTGGACATCTGCTTGAAAGGGAGCATGCTGCAGCAGGAGTTTACAACATTGATGAATATGAACAGCTGTCTGAAGTTACAGAGTTTACTGATAAATACCTGGTTTTTGCCTTAATAATAGCAATAGTCGGATTGGTATCAGGAGGCATAGGTGTGATGAATGCCATGCTTCTGGCGATACAGGAACGGAAGAAGGAACTGAGCCTGTATAAGCTCTATGGTTCTGCCATGAAAGAGCTTCAGTATGATATTATGTACAGGACTTTGATTATTTGCAACGGGTGCGGTATACTGGGCATGATACTGGGGCTTATTGCGGGGAATTTTATTGCAGGCTTTATAAATATCAATTTAGGAGTATCTGTGGTGTCAGTTTTTGTTACGGTAGCAGCTTCAAGCTTTATTGGAATAATAAGCAGCTTGTATCCGGCTTCAAGAATAAAGCTTGTGAATCCTTCAGAGGTCATTTGGGGAGAATAGAACAATAATTTTGCATATGTGTAAAATATTGAAGGAAAATTTGTATTTTTTGAAGAATATTATATGGATACATACATGATAAATATTCATTCCCAAAGGAGTTGTAATATATGACCGAGAAGAAGAAGGTAGGGGTTAGCATATTCGGTACTGAATATGTCATGATTGCCGAAAAATCAGAAGAATATGTGCGTGAGCTTGCAGATAAAGTAGATACAATAATGAATGAAATTGCCAAGAGCAATTTCCGGTATAACTCCACTATGGTTGCGGTGTTGACTGCTCTTAATCTGGCCGATGCCCTTCACAAGTCACAGGAGGAGTATACAGAAGCTTCTGAAAAGCTTGCGAATATACAGGGAGAAATGCAAAGACCTTTTGAGGAGCTAAACGAGCTGAGACAAGAACTAGAGGCAATAAAGGAGCAATACACCAAAATGCAGAGTGAGTACACAAAATCACAGATTGAACTGGGCAAGATAAGCAGGGAGTGGGCAAAAGCACAAGAGGAGCTGCGTGACTTAAAATGCGAGCTTGACGTTTCAAAGGAGACGATAAATGATGTGCAGAACAAGCTGTTTGAAAGTCAGATAGAGCTCTTGAAGGCAAAGAAAGAACTGGATGACGCAAAAATAAAAAGAATAGATAAAAATAGAAACAATAGGGTAAATAATATATAACAATTATTTTTACCCGGAGAGTGAAATTCATGAAAAAGATAGAGCTGCTGGCACCTGCTGGAAATTTTGATGCATTGGCTGCTGCTGTTGAAAGCGGCGCTGATGCTGTTTATTTGGGCGGAAATAAATTTAATGCAAGGGCTTATGCTGACAATTTTGATGCGGAAACTTTGGCCAAGGCGGTACGCTATGCTCACATAAGAGGTGTAAAAGTATTAGTCACCATAAATATACTGTTGTCTGACCGCGAGCTTGCAGAAGCTTTGGACTATGTGAGCTTCTTATACAGCATAGGTGTAGATGCTATAATAGTGCAGGATCTGGCTCTGCTAAAACTGACAGCCGGAATGTTTCCGGATATGGAGGTTCATTGCAGTACGCAGATGACGGTTCACAATGTTTCCGGGGCAAGGTACTATTCTGCATTGGGTGCAAAAAGGATAGTACTTGCAAGAGAATTATCTATTGATGAGGTCAGGGGCATAGTACAGAATGCAGGGGTGGATACTGAAATATTCATCCATGGGGCGCTCTGTGTAAGTTATTCAGGCCAGTGCCTTATGAGCAGCCTTATCGGAGGGAGAAGCGGAAACCGCGGAAGATGCGCACAACCCTGCAGAAGGAAGTACTCCTTTTATAACTTCAAAACAGGAAAAATAGAGGCGTCAAACCGGAACAAGCATCTGCTGAGCACCAGGGACCTTAATACCTACAACCGGCTTGAGGAATTGGTTGAATCAGGAGTTGCTTCCCTTAAGATAGAAGGAAGAATGAAAAAGCCTGAGTATGTAGCAATAGTTGTAAAGCACTACCGGGATGCTTTGGACAGTATTCTGAAAAAAGGCAAGGGCAAATCAAAGGAAGCGGATTATGAGCTTAGAAGTGCATTTAACAGGGAGTTTACAGAAGGATACCTGTTCAATAAACGGAATAGGGAAATTGTTAGCATTGAGAGGCCTGACAACAGAGGTGTGAGGCTTGGGAAGGTTATCAGACAGAAGGGTGACATAGCGTCGATAGCCATAGAAGAAGGATTCCTTAATGATGGTGATGGAATTGAAATAATATCAAAAAATGGACAAAGTACAGGAACTGTAATAAGCGGTATAAGAGTCAGGGGGAATAGTGTAAAAACCGCTGAAAAGGGTGACACGGCTGAAATTTTTATAAGAGACAGGGTTGAAGCAGGTTCAAGTGTAAACAAGACCTATGACAGCCAGCTTGCCAGGAAAGCAAGAGAAGAGTATTCACCGGAAAATTTGCGAAAAATCAGCGTTGAATGCAAGCTTATTATAAAAATTGGGCAGAAGCCTGTTATAATTGTAAAGGACAGCGATGGAAACACAGTAAGCTACACAGATGAAGAAAGTGCTGAGGCAGCTTTGAAAGCTGCCGTTTCTGCTGAAAAAGTGTCGGAGCAGCTTGGAAAGACTGGAGACACACCATACGTAATAGAGTCCGTAAATGCGGAGATAGATGAAAATTGCTATATACCCGCAAGGCAAATAAACCGTATGAGAAGAGAGGTCCTGGAGCTGCTTTCGCAAAAGCGCGCAAGAAGCTTTGAAAGGCCGATACTTCAAATAAGTGCAGATGCAGCAATAGATAATTTTAAAGTAAAGGGCAAAGCAGTCAAAGACTCTGAAGCAGAATTCATAGCAGGGGTGCGAAATCGTGCTGCTGCAATTAGTGCATTAAATTCCGGCGCAGATACAATTTATATCCTCAGCGATGCTTATGAAGGAGATATAACGGCAGATGTCTGCTCGTTGTCCAGCCTTTGCAGGGAAATGGGAAGAAATTTGTTTTATGTTCTTCCCAATATTATAAGAGATAGAGAGAAAAAGCATATACTAAGAAAACTGGAGGATATTATAAAGGATGCGGACTCCTCCAATTTCGGTATTGTGGTTTCGGGTTCGGGTCAATTAGAGCTTGCAAGGTCTTTGAATATTGACAGGATAAGGGTCAATTACAGCTTAAATATATTCAATTCAGTTTCTGCAAGCAATTTTATACTGGAGAGTGCAGAAGCCATAGGACTGTCGCCTGAACTGACGCTTCAGCAAATCAGAAAAATAAGCTCAACCTGTCCGGCATCCTATGAAGCTGTGGTATATGGATATATGCCGGTAATGACCACGGAATACTGTCCGGTTTCGATGGTGAATGATGATTGCAGCGGAGCAGGAAAGTGCACTAATTATAATTATGGTATAATAGATGAGAAGGGCAAAATATTCAGAATAATAAAGCTTGGCACCTGCAGGACTCAGCTTCTGAATTCAAATGTGCTGCTTTTGGCAGAGGAACTGGGAGATATTTTGAACAGTGGAATAACGAAACTGAGGGCTGACTTTTATTTTGAAAGTCCTGAGGAGATAAGCAGAATTATTAAGCTATATAGAAATTGCAAGAATATGGATGAAAACGACAGAACACTGCTGGATAAAATAAAAGGCGAAGGGTTTACCAAAGGGCATTTTTATAGGGGCGTTGATTGAAAAGGAGGGGTTAGTGGTGGAAAACAGTGTTAGAGTGCTGCTGGTTGAAGATGAAGAAAAGATGAGGGAGCTAATCAAGATAGCATTCAAGAAAGAAAACTTTGAAACCATAGAAGCTACTGAAGGAAAACAGGGGCTTAATCTTTTCAAGACAAACCAGATAGATATTGTAATACTGGATATAATGCTTCCTGAAATTGATGGCTGGACCGTGTGCAGGGAAATCAGAAGAATGTCAAATGTTCCGATTATACTTCTTACTGCAAGGGGAGAGGAGTTTGACAAGCTTTTCGGCTTTGAACTTGGCGCCGACGATTATATGGTTAAGCCCTTCAGCCCAAAAGAGCTGATTGCAAGGGTGAAAGCCCTGCTCAGGAGGTCGGAGATAAAAAGCAGTGAATCTGCTTCTTATTTCCAGGTTGGGGATATTGTGATAAACAGGCTTTCCAGAGAAGTAATGGTCAACGGAAAGCAGATTAACCTTACCAATAAGGAATATGAATTATTATACTTTTTATCTACCAATCCCAAGATTGTGTTTACAAGAGAGCAGCTGCTCCTGAAGGTTTGGGGCTATGAGCAGTACGGCGATCCGAGAACTGTTGACACTCATATAAAGAAGCTCAGGGAAAAGCTTGGGGAGTACAGCAGCTATATAAGCACAATGTGGGGCGTAGGATATAAGCTTGAGGTGCCTAAATGAGAAGCTATGGAATATCCTTTAAGCTGTGGGTTGCTATTGTTGCAATGACCTTGGGACTTCTTACAATGACATTGGTATTTCAGACAGAATTTTTGTATGATTTTTATTACGATCAGGAAGTAAAACAGCTGGAGAAGGATTGTATTCAATTATCAAAGTATATTGCAAGAGATCAGTTTAACTTTACCATACCCTATTACAGCGTAATGCGGCGTGTAAACGATATAATAATTGTCACTGACAGAGACCGTAAGATTACCTTTGTAGAAGGAACCGATGAATACAAGCTGGGCTACCTTTTTGGATTCGAGTATATTGACAGGATCCTTAAGGGTGAGACTATCCATGAAAAAAGCAGGATGATCAGGAATCCTAACTCTGTATGGGCAAAAGAGCTTGATACCCTGACGGTAGGAGTTCCCGTAAAGCGGAATGTCAACTATGCGCAGGAAAGCAGACAGAGGTTCAATGAAAGCTATGATGGAAAAAGCTATGAAAAGCCTGAAGTCCTGGGAGCTGTTTATATAATTACCACTCTGGAGCAGATGCAGACCACTGTAAATGCAATAAGACGGCAGTTCCTCTATATTTTTATTGCTGCAATAATAATTGCATCTGCACTGTCATACTTCCTGTCACAAAGCTTTTCCACTCCTTTGAAGCTTATCAATAACGCCGCACTTGAAATATCCAAGGGTAATTATAATACTAAGATTGACCTGCGTTCCAGCAGGGAGATAAAGGAACTGGGAGATACAATGAACAACCTGGCAAAGCAGCTTTCCAGGGTTGAACAGATAAGAAGGGAATTTGTTGCTAATGTGTCTCATGAGATAAGGACTCCTTTAAGCTATTTACAGGGATATTCCGAGGTGCTGCTGGACGGACTCGTTGACTCAGAGGAAGACAGGAGGAAGTACCTGGGCATAATAATGGATGAGACAGTCAGGCTTAAGACAATGGTTGATGAGATACTTCAGCTGTCTCAGATTGAAGCAGGATTTATCCAACTCAAGCAGGTACCCTTCAGTATGGAAGCCATGATAAGAAGAACAATAGACAAGCTGCTTCCCTATGCATCCAAAAGAAATATAACAATAAAGTTCATAAATATGTCGGAGGATGTGCTTACATGTTTTGGTGATGAGAACCGGATAAAGCAGGTGCTTATCAATCTGATAAACAATGCAACCAAGCATTCCTACGACTATGGAAACATATTGATAAGCGCATACAGGCAAAATGACAGCATCTATGTATGTATAAGAGATTTTGGAGAAGGAATACCGGAAGAGGATATACCTTTTATTTGGGATAGATTCTATACAGTTGACAAGAATAAGTCCGAAA
>CAZUGK010000020.1:6133-13731 GCA_964619815.1 uncultured Clostridiaceae bacterium
AGTCCGAAAACAGTACCGGTCTTGGGCTGGCAATTGTAAAGAATATTATAAACGCACATGGCTGCGAAATAACTGTCAACAGTGTTTATGGGGAAGGCTCGGAGTTTTGCTTCTATCTCCCCAGCTATAACGAGTATATGTAACTGTCCATAGAAATTTTGAGGTGAATAAGTTGAACGAAAAAGCACTAAGAATTCTAGAATATAACAAGATAATAGATATGCTATGTGAGAGTACGGTTTCAGCAATGGGAAGAGATATAGCCCTGGATTTGAAGCCCTCAAACGACCTTAATGAAATAAAGGAACTCCAGCAGGAGACTACAGAAGCTGTGAATCTTTTGCTTAAGAAAGGGAATATTCCCATTGGCGGCATACAGGACATCAGAGTACCACTCAGAAAGGTAAAGCTGGGGTCTACCCTGGAGCCGGGTGAGCTTCTCAAGGTGGCAGATACCCTAAGAGCAGCCAGAAGGCTTAAAGCCTTCATGAACGAGGACAAAAGGGAGGAGAGCTTCCCGATAATAGAATATTACGTTGAGACTCTATCGGCCTTCAAAAACATAGAAGAAAGTATAAACAGCGCCATAATAAGCGAGGAGGAGGTTTCGGACAATGCCAGTCCGCTTCTTAACAGCATAAGGAGGAAGATTAAAGAAAAAACAGCTTCCATGAGAGAAAAGCTGAATCATATGATTTCCTCCCCTTCTTATCAGAAATATCTTCAGGACCCAATAATAACGGTAAGGGGAGACCGCCACGTCATACCGGTAAAGCAGGAGTTCAGGGGAAATATTCCCGGCATAGTCCATGACCAGTCGGCCAGCGGAGCAACTCTCTTTATTGAGCCAATGGCAATAGTAGAAATGAATAACGATGTAAAGAAGCTGAAGCTGGATGAAGAGAATGAAATCCAACGGATTTTAAGTGAGCTTACTGCTCTTATTGATGACAAGTATGATAGTATAAAGACTAACATGGAGATTTTGGCCACTCTGGACTTCATTTTTGCAAAAGCCAAGTTTTCCCTGGAGCTCAGGTGCACCGAGCCAAAAGTAAATTCACAGGGTATAGTGAACATCAAGAAAGCAAGGCATCCGCTCCTGAAGGCTGAGGTTGTGGTACCAATCGATATTTATCTGGGAGAAACCTTTAACACTTTGGTTATTACAGGGCCAAATACAGGAGGTAAAACAGTCACTCTCAAGACTATAGGGCTTCTGACCCTTATGGCTCAGTCGGGGCTTCATATTCCGGCCAATGACTACAGTGAAGTGGCTGTTTTTGATGAGGTATTTGCGGATATCGGGGACGAGCAGAGTATAGAGCAGAGCCTCAGTACCTTCTCATCCCATATGACCAACATAGTGTCCATTCTAGAAAATGTGACTCCCAATTCTTTGGTACTGTTTGATGAGCTGGGAGCCGGTACGGACCCAACCGAAGGTGCAGCCCTGGCAATGTCCATATTGGAGCTGCTGCACAGGCGGAATATAAGGACTGCTGCTACCACGCACTACAGCGAGCTAAAGATATATGCACTTACAACCGAAGGAATCTGCAATGCAAGTGTGGAATTTGACGTGGCGACTCTGAGACCGACTTACAAGCTGCTAATCGGCATACCGGGAAAATCTAACGCCTTTGAAATATCCAGAAAGCTTGGGCTTTCTGATGTTATCATAAAGCGGGCAAAGGAATTCATGTCCCAGGACGATATCAAGTTCGAGGATTTGATAAAAAGCCTTGAGGATGACAAGAGAAGAGCTGAAGAGGAAAGGGACACTGCTTCCAGGTTGAAGTACGAGCTTGAAAAAGCAAAGAATGATATGGACCAGAAGCTTGAAAAGCTTGAAGCTCAAAAGGATAGGGTAGTAAGGGAGGCCCAGCGGGAAGCCCTTGAAATTGTGCGAAGATCAAAAGAGGAAGCGGAGGAGCTTATAAAAGAGCTTCGTGATGCTATACAGAAAGAAAATGAAGAAAAAGCCGCAATGATTGAAAAGTCAAGGCTCAAGGTCAAACAGCGCGAGGATGAGTTGGAAGAAAAAATGGGAGAAGCATTGTTTAAGAAAACCAGCAGTGCACCTCCAAAGGATATAAAGATAGGCATGCCTGTGAAGATAGTGAACCTGGACCAAAAGGGAAGCGTGCTCACACTTCCTGATGAGGAGGGAAATCTTACTGTACAGGCTGGAATCATGAAAATAAACGTCAATATTAATAATCTTAAGGTTGTGGAGGAAGAAAAGGAGAAACCCAAGAAGAGCGGCAGCGTAAAGGTAAGCTCTGCAAAGGCAAGAGCAGTTGCCACTCAGATAGACCTGAGAGGACAGACCCTGGATGAAGCCCTTATGAATGTTGATAAATACCTGGATGATGCATATCTGGGCAGCTTGCCCCAAGTGACAATAATTCACGGGAAGGGCACCGGAGTCCTTCGGGCAGGGATAATGCAGCTCTTAAAGCGTCATTCCCATGTGAAGTCCTACAGGAGCGGCGGCTTCGGGGAAGGCGGAATTGGTGCTACAATAGTGGAAATAAAGTAATGGAAGTGATTTTATGAATATACTTGTAAGCGCATGCCTGTTGGGCACAAACTGCAAATACAGCGGAGGAAACAACTTTACCCCCAAGGTGCTGGAGCTTATGAAGGAGCATACTCTAATCCCTGTATGCCCGGAACAGCTTGGTGGGCTTACTACGCCCAGGAAGCCAGTGGAAATACAAGAAGGAGATGGCACCATGGTGCTTGCCGGACATGCAAAGGCAATGAACAGCATTGGAGAAGATGTGACAGAGCAGTTTGTCAAAGGTGCTCATGAAACGCTGAATATAGCAAAGCTGTACAACTGTACCGCAGCGATACTGAAAGCCAAAAGCCCCTCCTGCGGCTGCGGCATAATATATGACGGGACCTTTTCCGGCAAGCTGAAGGAAGGCAGCGGTGTAACGGCGCAGCTGCTGCAGGATAACAAGATAGCGGTAATGACAGATCTTGATTTTGAAGAAAAGCTGAGAAGCCTGAAATAATTTCAGGTTTCTTTTTTTATGGAGAATAATGAGCATGAAACATTTCTTGGTTTAGTAAAAAATGGTATAATTAGTAGTAATGATTTACCGCTATACAGAGTAATTCACGACAGATGTCGCCTATTGCACCATATTAGAATCATTCACGACATATTACGTGAGTGCAGTAGTTAGGTGACATTCAATGAGCTCACGGGTATAAAAAAACCCATTCATAAGAATGAGTTATTTCAGAAGATTTAAAAATTCCTCAAGTTGTAGATTGGCCTGCTCCAAAATGCTTTTTAAAGTACCTTTTGCAATTTCATTATGCATTGGAATTATTACAACTCTTTGAGGATTACCTAACTTTTTATATTTGCCATGACTTCCTTTTTGAGATGTTTTTTGAAAGCCAACTTTTTCTAGAACCTTAATAATTTCATCAGGTGGCAATACTGGATATTTAGAGCCCATTATATTGCTACCTCCATTGTAGTAACAAAGGTAGGAGTATTAAGACTTTCTGGTGTGATGTCTTCATAATATAACTCAAGTGCTTCTCGTAGATTATCAATTGATTCTTCAATAGTTTTTCCTTGCGAAGCAACACTATTTTCAAGACATTTTGCAACATACCAGTTATCTTCTTTTTGAACAACAACGGTCACTTTAATACTCAAAATAAACACCTCACTTAAAAAGGTTTAGCTATTTATCATTATTATATCATAGTAAGCATAGATTTAAACAGTTTTTAATGCTAGGGTCAATTCATTGAACATCATCCAACAATGCATTCACGCGGCGGCACAGGGGGAAAAGATCTATGTGGGCAAGCCGTGCCTTGGGTTGCCGGACGCATATGCTTCGAAGTGAGGTCAGGACAACCACAGAGAGCAAAGCTCCGCAATAGTGAATGCCTCTGCGGGTCCGGTTCAGGGGCGTCGTGAGTGCGGACACGTTAGCCGACAGATAATGCAGATTCAGATGGATTTATACTAGAAGTATTACTCTTATATTGCATATCTGTAGAAAACTGCGAAGCAAAGATTATTTATATAGTCCATAGACAATTAGTAATTTTTTCAGGAGGTATTATAATGTTAGGTCATTTAGGATTTTCATATGTAGGTATGATATATTTATTGATGTTATGGATTCCAAATACCATATGGAGTAAGAATAAGCCAATAGACTATAACACTACCGAAGAAAATAAAATACTATTATTATTTGAGCGTGTTGGACAAGTATGTTGTACTTGCAGCATACTGATTTTTAGTGATTATAACATTGCGACCTTTTCAGCATGGAGTTTGTGGCTAATAGTATCATTTTTTCTGATGATTCTATATGAGATTAATTGGATTAGATATTTTATTAATGAGCATACGGAAGAAAATTTTTATCGTAGTTTTTGTGGGATTCCCGTACCTGGTGCGAGTCTGCCTGTCATGGCTTTTTTGCTATTGGGCATTTACGGCAAAGTTATTTGGTTGATTGCTTCTGCTATCATAATTGGTATAGGGCACATAGGAATACACATTCAGCATTTAAAAGCGATAAGATAAGTTTTATAAGCTCCAATTTGTCTGACTTAACAAAATGAGCATAATTTGTGGTTAGTTAATGCGTAGTTTTCTTATAAGGTTCAAACTCCTAAGCGGAGTTTGTGAGATATTTAATTCCAAGAGAGAGGATATTTACATAAGCGACACATGTCCGGTCACGGGTATCGGAAATTATATATAAAGATGATTGGGTGAGGCGTTGGGGGGCATTATCCATCAGCTAATGATGCACTCACGCTGCGCACGGAGAGCAAGGGCAGGAAGCGTGCGTGCATTGGGTTGCCGGCTGCAATTGCCCTGGAGCAGGTCAGGGCAACCAAACCCCTTCACCGGGAGCGGAGTTCCGCCAAGGGGGAGGGCGTTGGGGTTCGGTTTAGTGATGTCGTGAGTGCGGGAACTTTAGACGACATTAATGACTGAGTGTTAAGAGAACTTTATTGGGGTGAGGGGCACTATGAACATTAAAAATCAAAAAGAATATTTTGATGAAACCTATGAAAGTTGGAAGGAAGTATCCGATGAAAAGGGCAGGATTATAAATAAAACTATAAATATGTTAGAGATATCGGAAGGGGACTCATTGCTTGATGTAGCTTCCGGGACTGGTGTACTATATGCAGCTTTAAAACACCTGAGATTGAGTAATTATGTTGCTTTGGATATTTCGGAAAATATGTTGAATGAATTAAAAAGTCTATATCCGGAAGCGAAAACCATATGTGATGATTTTGATAAAGAGATAAAGCTGGAAGATAAATTTGATTACATTATTATATTTAACAGTATACCTCATTTTGAAAACTTAAATATAGTATTTTCAAATGCAAGCAGACATTTGAAAGCTGGTGGTATTTTTGCAATAGTACATTCAAAAACGCGGGATGGATTAAAGCAGCATCATAAGAGTATAGGGTATAATTTAGGGAGAGATGCAATACCAAACGATATTACTTTATATGAACTTGCAGGGAGAAATGGATTTAAGGACTGTATTGTAAATGATGAAGATTTTTTCTATTTTAGCTGCAAAAAATAGCCACTTCGATAACACGAAACGTTATTCGCAATGTGGTGAGTAGTTTCTATTGCTGGTGAAATTTAATATACAGATAAGTGGGAGGAAAGTATGGAGCAATTTATGAAACCTGGTGTAGGGGGAATAATTGAGAGGGTTGTTGATGGTACAACTTATATTCTGCTGCAGGAACGGTACAAAGAGGATGCACCATTAGAAGAAGGACTTATTGAAATACCTGCAGGGAAAATAAGAGAATTTGAAAATATATACGATTGCCTGAGAAGAGAAATAAAGGAAGAGACGGGCCTTGATGTGGTGGAAATTGAAGGAGAGGCGGATTCAGTTATTCTTGAGTCCAATGGCTACAAGGTTTTGAGCTATGAGCCGTTTGCCAGCTCACAGAATATTGAAGGTACATACCCAATAATGGTTCAGGTATTCGTATGCAGAGTAAAGGGAAATTTGGTTGCAAGTACAAATGAGACGAGGTTTCTGCGGTGGGTTTCTATAGAAGAATTAAAGGATATTATAGAAAATCAATGGATTAGGTTTTATCCGATGCATGTTAATACTTTGAGAAAACACATCAAATTGAAAATAAAGGCAATGAATTTAGAAAGGTTCTAACAAAATTAATGGGGGTGCATCATGGCAAAGTATGAAAAGACTATGACTGGTGAATTTGAGTCAGTGGTTAATCGTTTACAAGAAGATATTATCAATAGTGGAATAACAATGAATTTAGTGGATGAAAGCAACTACACTTTTGGAGATACAAATATAGCAGTCCGAGTATATGATAAGTATTTTATGCGAAACGGAAACAGAGCTAGCTTAAGCTTGACTGTAGTCGGTCATGGCAATGATATCTTTATTTCAGCAATTGGTGCTGGAGGAGGACAAGGTATTATTTTTAACTTCAGTCTGGGTGCTGAAGATGATATGGTGGCAGTAGTAAAAGAGAGTATAGAACGAATGGAATAAGGCTCATTAAGTTGCTCAAGTCTGCACTAAGTGGGAAAGCAACCAAACTACAGCGCCGGGAGTGAAGCCACTCTAGGGGGTATGTCTTTGCGGCCCGGTTCAGCGGTGTCGTAAGTGCGGAGCCGTTAGGTACAATATGATGTAGTGCCGGGCGTCCATGCCCGGATAGCTAAAGATATAGTTGATACAGCAAAATACCTACTTTTTGCAATGTGGGTGATTTTTATGAACTATGAAATTAGTTATATAAAAGAAGTATAGTTTGTGTTAAGGAGCTGTCCCCATGTTATCTTTTTAAAAGAGGGACAGCATATTGCGCCTAACACGGTACTTACGCAGGTATAGACTAAAGAGTGTGATAAGTGTAATAAGAGTATGACTTTATAAATATAAGAAACAAAGAGCTTTGTAAGAGAGGATTAACTTATGAAAGATGTACATGTTCATTTTCTTCATAATACTACAGGCAAATATACCTTTGAATTGATGGATCAAATAGTGTCTGCAGCAGTGAATTCCAAAATGGATGAGATATACTTGCTTGAGCATACACATCAGTTCTGTGAGTTTAGAAAGGTGTATAAGCCGGTTGATAGTTATAATATGTATCAACATGATTGGATGACAAGTAGAATGGGAGGATCAATAGAGAATTACTTGAATTTCATAGAAGTAGCAAAGAAAAAAGAATATGATGTGAAGATTAAGTTTGGTCTGGAAGTTTGTTATATTCCAAAGACAGCAGATTTACTTGATAATATTTTGAAGGAATATAAATTTGATTTTTTAACTGGGTCAGTACATTATATAGATGGCTGGGGCTTTGATCATAAAGCAGAGTTTTGGAAAGGTGTCAATATAGATTATGCATACAAAATATATTATGAGATAATGGCAGACTTAATTGAATCAGAGATTTTTGATGGGTTAGCACATCCTGACTCAATAAAATGCTTTTATTGTTACCCATCATATGATTTGCAGGATACATACCTCAGAATTGCTGATCTGCTT
>CAZUGK010000020.1:13741-35303 GCA_964619815.1 uncultured Clostridiaceae bacterium
ACATATGTATGCTGAGCAGAGCGGTGGATTAGTGCTTAATTATGGTCATTCAGAACTTGGTATGAATAAGGTTATGCTTGAGGTATTCAAAAAAAATAATGTAAAGATAAGGACTGCATCTGATGCACATAAGCCAGAACATGCAGGAGTGAACATTTATGAGTTACAGCAATTAATTGAGAGTTATTATAGTGGGATGTGATTAAATGAATAAAAAATATTGGGATGATAAGGTAGATTGGCTGAAAGCTATACGTACAGGTTGGTTTAATGAAGATTATATTGAATTTTTGGTAGAAAAGGTTTGGAAAATTCGGAAGCCGGTAGATATTATTGATTTTGGCTGCGGATATGGATATGTCGGTTTAATACTATTGCCGATTTTACCTAAAGGAAGTACATATACAGGTATCGATATTGCCGGCAATCTGTTAAGTGAAGCAAAGAATATTTTTGAGAATTCAGGTTATACAACAACCTTTATAAAAGCAGATTTAAATGACTATGTACCCAACGAGAAATATGATATTGCTATATCTCAAGCAGTTTTAAGGCATATACCAGATGCAAAAAGTATTTTGAATAAAATGATTCAATCGACTGTTGATGGGGGCTTTGTAATATGCATGGAGACGGATATGGAAATGGAAAAGGCAGGGCAATATTTTAGTGGGTTAGACCATACTGAGCTTGGCATGATCCCTTTTATGCGGAAAATATGGAAGAAAGAGTTGGCCGAGGGTGGAAGAGATTATAGATTTGCGGTAAAAATACCATCACTAATGCAAGAGTTAGGCTTACACGATGTTGGGGTACGAATAAGTGACAGTGCTGCTTTTATCAATCCCTATGAAGATAAATCAATTCATTCTAAAAAATATGAAGCATTAACAAAGGCATGGGGATGGGACAAGCAGTTGCTGGAAGAAGAAAAATCAAATTATATAGACTCTCTTATAAGTAAGGGATTGAACAAGAAGGAAGCAGAAATGTATACTAATACTGAGCAGATAATTAGAAATTATGTAACGGAAAATAAAGAAAACGCCTTTATTATTAAAGCACCATGTACCTTAATATCTTTTGGAATAAAGTGACCATATTTGTGTTTCGCCTTGGATACTAAATCACCTGTGATGGGTTGCTTTTGAATGACATCGAACTTACATGGCTTAGCTCTTCCAGCGGTACAGGGGAAAAGGTATGGTATATGCGTGTCTGGAATTACAGATTTGGAGGTAATTAATTGAAGGTATTGATTCTAACAGGAAGTCCGCATTTAAAAGGAACTACAGCATTTCTTGCTGATGAGTTTTGCATTGGTGCAAAGGAAGCGGGGCATCAAGTAGTCCGTTTTGATACAGCAAAATTAGATGTTCATCCATGTATAGGCTGTTACCATTGCCGCAAGAACGATGGAAAATGTGTATATGATGATGATATGTCGCAAATTTATCCACACCTATTGACAGCAGATGCAGTTGTTTTAGTAACACCTCTATATTATTTTGGAATGACAGCACAGCTTAAGCGTACAATTGACCGGTTTTTTTCTGTTAACCCCATATTGCGTGAGACACCAAAGAAGCTTTATTTAATTGCTGCCGGCAATGATAAGGATGATTGGGCAATGGACACCTTAAAAGCACATTTTCATTCCATATGCCGTTATCTTCATTGGCAGGAAGGCGGTATGGTTCTCGCTTTGGGTGCAAATACCAGAGAAGATGTGGAAAATAGCCAATACCAAACAATGGCCAGGAACTTAGGCGCAAGTCTATAAATACACTTGATAGACATAATCAAGGAATAGTGGATTTATTACTTGATATTGCTGCTGTTCCAACAAGCTTCCTAATAACAAACCAACAAGCAAGAATAACCATGTACAGGTACGTAACATCATCTTCTATATTTTGTGATGCAACAGTTTTATACCATGCATTACCATGGAATATCTTCTGCATCAAAAAAATTAAAAGTTAGGTGAAAGTATGCAAATTACAATAGTGACAATCGGTTCTCAAGGGGATGTCCAACCTTTTATCGCATTAGGAAACAGACTTGTTCAAAGAGGACACAAAGTGAAAATTGCGACATTAAAACATTTCAGAGAGTATGTATTAACCAAGGGCTTTGAGTACGCTCCGATCGCCGGGGATGCAAAACTGGTTATTAAATATCTGATTGGGGAGGATGTGAAACCGCACCAATACTTCAAAGGGCTTAACACACTGATAGACCCGATAAAAGAACAATTTCTAAAAGATATATGGAATGCTTGTGAGGGTTCGGATGCGGTTATATATTCTGTACTAGGCAGTGTTGCCTACCATGCAGCGGAGAAAATGAACATACCCTGTTTCAGAACGTTTTTCTGTCCATTAGATCCAACCGGAGAATTTCCTACCATGACTGCACCCCTTTTACCTTTTGGTGAGCAGTATAACAAGCTTACATATTATGTAGGTGACTTGCTGTGGAATAACTTTACTAGAAAACAGTTAAATAGCTGGAGAGTAGATATGGGCCTGCAGAGAATAAAGCCTTTTACATTTCCATATAGAGAGCTTAAAGGAAAAAAGGTAAACACACTTTATGCTTTCAGTCCCAATATTGTTTCCAAACCTAGTGGATGGGAAGAATATCACCACATTACCGGCTATTGGTTTCTTGATGAAGATAAAAATTGGCAGCCCGATGATGACCTCTTGGAATTCCTGAACAGGGGGAGAAAACCTATCTACATCGGTTTTGGAAGTATGGTAGGGGGGTCTTTTAAATCCGCACTGGAAATAGTCCTTGAGAGCCTTAAAAAAACAGAGCAGCGAGCAATCCTGTCATCAGGATGGGGAGAATTAACAAATGCAGATTTGCCGGACTATGTGTATAAGGTTGGGTTTATACCACATAATTGGCTGTTTGAAAGAGTATCCGCTGTCATCCATCATGGAGGAGCGGGAACTACTGCTGCTGGTTTACGAGCAGGCGTTCCAACAATTGTCATACCATTTGGGGGAGACCAGCCGTTTTGGGGAAAAAGAATTTATGAGTTAGGTGTAGGACCAAAGCCTATACCGCGAATGAAATTAAATGGGGATAACTTGGGTGAAGCAATTTCTAAAGTTGTTAATGATTTGGATATGATAAAAAAGGCGGCTGAAATAGGTAAAGCTATAAAAGATGAAGATGGAGTAGGAAAAGCGGTTGAAGTGATAGAAAGGCAACTTGCTTCGTTAGGCTCATGGACGTCATAAGTGCCGAACCGTCAGGCGACAGATGATAAATGAGGAGTGAACTAAATGAATAGATTAACAAGAGCATTGGATAACAATAATATTATAACGCTCCTTGAGATACAGGGACTGTAATAAAGGTAATGGACTTAGCTTAAGCTGATCCATTACCTTTACTTTTGCAGAAATTATACGTTAAATCTGAAGTTTACGACATCGCCGTCTTTCATGACATAGTCTTTCCCCTCTATCCTTACAAGCCCTTTTTCCTTAGCGACAGTCATGCTGCCACCGCTGGACATTAAATCATCATAGGCAATTATCTCTGCCCGTATGAAGCCTCTTTCTATATCAGAGTGGATTTTGCCCGCTGCCTGAGGTGCCAGAGTACCTTCTTTTATAGTCCAGGCTCTTGATTCTGTCGGCCCTGCAGTCAAAAAGCTTATGAGCCCCAGCAATTTATAGCTTGCCTGTACCAGCTTATCAAGCCCTGATTTTTCAAGTCCTAAATCCTTTAGGAATTCAATCCTTTCTTCCTCTGGAAGCTGGGATATCTCTTCTTCAATCTGCGCGGATACGACAACCACTTCAGCATCCTCTGTAGATGCAAATTTTCTTACGCTTGCAACAAGAGGATTCGTGTTACCGTCATCTGCCAGATCCTCTTCAGACACATTAGCAACGTAAATAATCGGTTTTGAGCTCAGAAGGTTAAAGGATTTGACAAGCTCCTTCTGCTCATCGGACAGGTCCAGTGTTCTTATAGACTTGCCTTCTTCCAGTATTGCCATTGCCTTTTGTATTAATTCTACTTCGAAAGCTAAGGTTTTATCACCCTTTGCAGCCTTTTGAGACCTTTGCAGCCTTCTTTCCAGTATTTCTATATCAGAGAATATCAACTCAAGATTTATGGTTTCTATATCTCTAAGTGGATTTACACTTCCATCCACATGTACAATGTCGTCGTTTTCGAAACATCTGACTACGTGTACGATAGCTTCAACCTCACGGATATGTGATAGGAACTTATTGCCAAGTCCTTCTCCCTTGCTTGCACCTTTTACAAGTCCGGCTATATCATAAAATTCAATAGCAGTTGGGACAATTTTTTTTGAGTCATATATCTCTGCCAGTTTTGCAAGTCTTTCATCAGGTACTGAAACTACTCCGACATTTGGCTCTATAGTGCAGAAGGGATAGTTGGCAGATTCAGCTCCAGCCTGGGTAATAGCGTTAAAAAGTGTGCTTTTTCCTACGTTTGGTAGGCCTACGATTCCAAGTTTCATCTGATACGTCCTTTCTATGATAAAAAGTATTTTTTTGACTTATAAGAATTCAAAATTAATATTGCCACAATGTAAAATTATATTATATATGATGGATAAGTACAACCTTTAGGTTAAAGATTTACTAAATGAGTTTCATTTAGATATATAGATAGGGTGAAATATAAATATCAAGTGTCGAAGTTATATGGAAGGAATTTACTGGAGCACATAGAATTATAGACTCAAATGGATTACATTAGGTGGATGTTAAAGGATAAAGGATAAAGGATAAAGGATAAAGGATAATATTAGCAAAATAATTCGTTGACATACGAACATATGTTTGGTAATATATTGTCAAGAATTACCCGAAGATAAATTCATATTATAACATCGGCAGCAGGATTAGGTTTTATAAAATTAAATTTGCATATGTTGAGGTGTTGATCATGAAAAAACGTTCTATTCCGCCGCAAAGAGGCTTTTTCCCCCAGCCATCGTATTTGGTTGGCACTTATAAAGATGACGGAAAGCCTAATTTCGCATTGATTACTTTTGTAACCTTCTGTTCTGTAGAGCCTCCTATGCTGATGTTTGCTTCTCGAGGGAAAAAGGTGACTAGAGAGCAAGTTGAGAAGAATAGAATGTTTTCTGTTAATCTGGTGACTGCAGAGATGATGGATATAGCAGATTATTTTGGAAATCATTCAGGTTTTTCTAATGATAAATGTGAAGCGGCTAAAGTGAACTGTGCCAGAGGAGAAGTGGTAAATGCACCGGTATTGGATATGTCCCCTTGGGTATATGAGTGCATGCTGCTTGATATGATACAAGCCGGGGATGGAGCAATTTATATTGGAAAAATAGAAAATATTCTGGTTGACGAAAAAATTCAGGATACGGCATATGGAAAGATAGACCTGATTGACGTTGATCCGTTGATATATGCTCCGGGAGGCTATTACAGTCTTGGAAGAAGGATAGGCAATGTGGGAACATCAAGAGATAAGTTTTGAATATATTTTAGATATACGGAGGAGATAAGAAATGGAATGCAAAATGGACGGAATTACTGTATACTATGAGGAATACGGTGAAGGAAAGCCAATCATAATGCTCCACGGGTATTACCCGGATCATAGGCTTATGAGTGGATGTATGGAGCCTGTATTTTCAAAAAGAGAAGGCTATAGACGAATATACCTGGATTTGCCTGGTATGGGCAAAACAAAGGGAGAAGCTTGGATAAACAGTTCAGATAAAATGCTTCAGGTCGTGCTTGAGTTCATTAACAAAGTCATACCCGATGAGAATTTTTTAATTGCCGGTGAGTCATATGGAGGATATCTGGCGCGTGGTATTATATATCACATGGCAAAGCGGGTTGACGGTTTGCTGCTGCTGTGTCCTGCCATTATTGCAGACCACTCGAAAAGAAACTTACCACACCATACAGTTATAGAAGCAGATAATGTACTTTTAGCTGCTCTGAGTAAGGAAGATGCAGAAGAGTTCGGAGCTATGGCAGTAGTACAGAGCAGGGAGATATGGGATAGGTACGGCAAGGAGATATTTTCAGGTGTTAGAATTGCAGATGCACCTTTTCTTGAGAAGATGAGAAATGAGGGTTTTTCGTTCTCCTTTGATGTAGATTCGCTAAGTGAGAAATATGAGAAGCCGGTTTTGTTTTTATTAGGGAGACAGGACTCTTCAGTGGGGTATAAGGATGCTTGGGACATATTGAATAACTTCCCGAGAGGAACTTTTGCAGTTTTGGATAGAGCCGGGCATAATCTGCAGCTGGAGCAGGCAGAAATATTTAATGTGCTTGTAGATGAATGGCTTTATAGGGTGGAGAAATGTTAAATCAAAGTCTGATGATTGAAGAGATAAGCAGGCTGGTAGAAGATGCATGTGCAAGGGATACGAATAAGTTTGGCTATGGTATATGGAGCCATCATATAGTATATGTTGTGAAATATGCAAAACAGCTGTCTGGAATATTAGGTGCCGAAGAAGAAGTGGTGGAAATTGCAGCACTATTGCATGATTATGCTGGTATCAGGGATAGTTCTTTGGAGGAAGAACATCACATTCATGGAGCGGTTGAAGCAGACAGAATTCTCAAAGAATACGGGTATTCCCCGGAGAAGATAGAGAAAGTAAAGTATTGCATTATGTCTCACAGAGGCAGCATTTTATCTGAACGTAATAGTCCTGAAGCTGAATGTATTGCAAGCGCTGATGCAATGGCACATATCAGTCAGGCAGTCTCACTTTTATATCTGGCATATACCAAGCATTGCATGACAATAGATGAAGGAAAAGCATGGGTTTTGAGCAAGCTGGAAAGAAGCTGGAACAAGTTATGTCCTGAAGCAAAAGAAATAGTATATGATGATTATTTATGTGCAAAGAAAATCCTTGGATAAATTGGGTGGATAAAGGGTAATACTGATGTTTCTTTTACCAGCTTACTAAAAAATGGTATAATAATGGTGATAATTTCAAAAGAATAACCGCTAACACCCGGATATTGAATTTAGGGAGGTCAAAAAATGTCGAGAAAAGCTTATAACGCTGATGGGGCAGTTTCTGTAGGCCCATATTCTCATGCAGTTGAATCGGGCGAATTGGTTTACTTTTCCGGTCAAACCCCAGTGGACTCTATGACAGGTAAGCTTGTTACAGGAGACATTACTGTCCAGACTGAACAATGCTTCAAGAATTTATTCAACGTCTTAAAAGCAGCCGGTTTGACTCCTGATGATGTTGTTAAAGTAAACGTTTATTTAACTGATATGGAGAACTTTAGTGCTATGAACTCGGTATATTCAAAACAGTTTTCCTTACCCTATCCGGCACGGACAACAATAGGAGTAGCGTCACTGCCGTTAGGGGCACAAGTAGAAATTGAAATGATTGCACGGAAAGGTAAATAGAACGATAGTTCAGCACGAGGTTTGAAGGTTCATTGAGTGGGATTATACGATGACAGCACGTTTGAAAGAGAGGCTGATGAGGCTTTGTTTAAAAAAGCTATATGTGTGTTTTTGATTATTTTATTATTATTTTCCACAGGCTGCAGTAAGCCGGTTGATACAAATGCTGCAGTATCCTCAAAGAGGCAGAAAGCAGGATATGAAGACAAAACTTCGCTTTGTTATATCTATGTTCAGGCAATAGAGATACTGCTTGAAGAGGATACTGCTTTAAATCAAGGAATGAAGTATATAGCAATTGATATGGATACTCTAAAAGGCATAAGCAGGGATAATGAAAAAGAGATAAGCGAGTATTTTGAAAAGAAATACACAAAAGTAAAGGACGCTTCCTTAGAGGATTTGAAAAAAGAAGGGGAGTTTGATGCTAGAAACAAACTCTTAAAGAATGGTGTGGCTGTTAAAGTCAATAAGATAATGGAATTTACAGATGAAAGCATTGAATTTGAAGCATCAAAATACAAATCGGGGCTTGGTGCAATCGGAATGGAATTCAAATTTAAAAAACAGGACAATGGGTGGAAGTTAGTGGATAGCGGTTTGAGGTGGATAGCCGCAAATGATGTTGAGATTGGGGGATAAATATGAATTTGAGAAAAGCTGTTCTTATATTACTTAGCAGGATCGTGCGGCGGCTGTAAATCAAAGAATAATTGCTGAGGAAGGCATTTGTCAGGGAATGGCTGCCATCAGTACAACTGTTGTGTTGAACGAGGGATTTCAGGTTGTTGGGAATGTAAAGACTTTTCCTGTGACGTAGATATGTTCTCGGGAAATCATGATATAAGACTAAAAGCATTTATCCGCTGTGCAAAAGAAGACGGTGTGGAGAAATTGGCTGAATATGTGCTTAGGAATCAACTGAATGGGATTATGTATGGACACCAGAAGGACTATGATGGACTGGGAAGCGAAGATGCTGTATTAAGATTATTAAGGACAGGAATCAAATAGTTTACAAGAAAAAAATTATGAGGGGGAAGATTTTGTGATTGAGTTATTCGATATTTCTTATGCTGAGGTTGAAGTTATAAGGGAGCTTTGGGAGAAGAACAGACAGTACCATGAAAAAAGCTCGGAATACTTCAAGGAATCCTATCGTTCTATTAGCTTCGATCAGAGAATTAGAGCCTTTAGCGTATTTGACAAGGAGACAATGAAAATAACTGTTGCCAAAAGCGGTGATGAATATGTCGGATACTGCATATCAACAATAATCGATGGGAAGGGTGAAGTTGAGTCACTGCACGTTGAGGAGAAGAGCAGGGGGAAGGGAATCGGAGAGAAGCTTGTAAATAAGCACTTGGAATGGCTGAAGGAAAAGGACTGCAAAGTGATTGGGGTAACAGTTTCTCAGGAGAATGCACCTACCATAGGATTTTATAAAAAGCTTGGATTCTACCCGAATACCTTGTATATGCAGCAGAAATAAAATAATTATCAAGTTCGGTGTCAGATATGTATATAACTCACCATATATTTAGAAAGAAGCAATTGGTGTTTATGTGAATACTATGAGATCATGCGTTTCTGATTTTATTATATAAAGAAGGAATGAGAATATGATTACCATTGAGGACCTATCATCCATTGAAAGGGGTGATTTGGCGGAGATGTCAAAATCATTGAGTAATGAAGCTTTACATAAGCTTGTGGGTTGGTTGGAAGAAAAAGATGATACAGTAAGGTATAATTCGCTGCTGCTTCTTCAGCAGCGCTCTGAATACTATGGAGATGTATACCCATATTGGGATACGTTCTGCAAAAAGCTGAAAAGTAAAAATTCATACCAGAGAAGCATCGGGTTAATGCTTATTTCTGCTAATGCAAAATGGGATAAGAATAACAGGCTGGATGATGTTATCGATGAATATTTATTGCTTCTGAATGATGAAAAGCCTATTACGGTACGCCAGTGCATTCAGTCTTTATGCGATATAGTGCCCTATAAGAGGCATTTGCTAATGAAAATCGCTGATAAACTTATGTCTCTTAATATAGCTGAAACCAGAGCGACAATGCAAAAGCTAATTTTAACCGATATATTGACAGTACTCACTATGATTCGAAAACAACAGACAAGCGGAGAAATAGAAAGCTACATATTTAATGCTCTTTCAGGCAGTATCCTGGATAGAAAAGCAGTAAAGCAGGTTGAAGCAATGCTTTAATTTGCATGCAATATATTATGTTAAATGGAGTGTTGATTATGAAGCCGTATATAGATCACTTGAACAGGTATGTCTCGAATGTAGAGAAGTTTATTGAATTCTACCGAAATGTAATTGGTTATGAGCTTATTGATAAAGGTAAAAAAGATAACGGAATGAATTATGCAATTCTTAAAGGTTTCGGTCATGAACTATTCATCTCGGAAAGAAATAATTTTGAGTCCAGAGAAGAGAACTTCAGGCATATTGGGTATTCAATAAATAATGCAGATGAGCTTCTTAATGAATTCAAGTTTAAAGGTTATGTGGATGTGGGTATGCAAGTTGTTGTGAAGCAATTCTCCAGACAGTTTTATATAAAAGATCCTGACGGATTTGAGATTGATATGATACAGTGGACCAATAAAGAAGGCTTTTATGAGAGCCTGAATAGTAAATATAGCAAATAGTGCTCAAAATGAAAATCAGGGGGCATGAAAAATGAAACTTGATATCAAAGAACTGAAAGAGTTCTTGGTTGAAGCCAAGAAGAACACCTACGCAGGGGATGGGCAAGCAGTAGAACCTTCAAGACCGGGTTCGAAGGACCTACCTTACAGGAAAGGCGATTATTATTACCTTGACAGCTATTTAGGAAGTATCAACTTTATAGGTGAAGAAGCTGTATGGCACAGAGATACTCCTGTTTGGGGAATGAACTACTATGGGGAAATGCTTGTGGAGAACATTCCTGATGGTTTTACAAAGTGCCTGAAAGAAGCTTTGCAAAATTTATCCTTTGAGGCATCATATAGAGGGCCGGAGAGGTATCAGCTTAATGGATACAGGTATGAGTGCAGCTGGGAAGGGGATATTGACAGCTTTTTTGGAGAGGAATTCATATACCTGGACGAGAAAATGATATACAGGCTAAGATTCCATGGAGGGTATTTGAAGTAGGGACACGGTTAAAGACTATGGATCTGAATGGAGGCATAATTCATTGGATAACGTTGATAAACGGAACAAACTTGATGAAGAGGCGTTTTCGTACAGGATAAATAAAGATAATAAGATATTCATCTCCTGGAACGGAAAGCAAATCATGATACTGAAAGGCAGCGAGAGTGAGAAATTCATGAGCAGAATAAAAACTGCTGATCCATGGGAAGCTCAGCTGATTATGGCAAAGGTTACAGGCAACTTTAAGCATGGAAATGAGCGGTGAATAGGCATGAGGATTATGCTGCAAATATTGGGAGACCTGATAGGAGAGGGGCAGTAGCATGGAATGTGTGAATTATAAAAGGACTATCGGAATCGTATATTTTTCTGGCACAGGAGGTACAGAAAGGGCCGCGTTAGAGTTAAAGAAAGCCATTAACAACAGGGGCATCGAAGCAGCAATATATTCACTGGAGAGAGAAAATATAGATGACTTGAATCATTATATTGCAAATATTAGCAAAATGGAATTGATTATTATTCTTTATCCGGTGCATGCTTTCGATGCTCCAGAGCCTATATATCAGTTCATATGCAGGCTGCCGGAAGGCAACGGCATAAGGACTGCAGTAATATCTGTGTCCGGCGGCGGTGAGGTTTTTCCCAACAAAGCCTGCAGGACTGACTGCATAAAGGCTTTGAGCAGCAAAGGCTATGCTGTATCCTATGAAAGGATGCTTATCATGCCCTCAAATATATTCGTAGAGACAATGGACCATCTGGCAATGCATTTGCTGAAAGCACTTCCTGTCAAGGCAGAACACTGCATTAAGGAACTGCTGGAGGGAACCATACGAAGAACCCGTCCTCAGCTTTCTTCAAGGGTGATGACAGCTTTATTCAAGCTGGAGAAGCCCGTTGCCAGGCTATTCGGAAGCAAGCTTACAGTGACCGAAGCATGTACTTCCTGTGAATGGTGTGAAAAAAGTTGTCCAAGGGAAAACATACACATGAAAGCCGGGAAGCCCAATTTCGGAAGGGAATGCATTGCCTGCCTTCGATGCATATATGGCTGCCCGAAATCAGCTATAAAACCAAAGGTTTTTGGGATATTGACTGTTAAGGAAGGCTATGATTTGAGCAAGCTGGAGGAACGGATGAAGGGCATTGAGCTGGAACCTGCAGAAAAGCTGGCTAAGGGAGTTTTTGCAGGTTTGCTTGATTATCTGCAGCATGAAGAGGTATAGGATATATCATTTAAAACTATCCAGTATATATTTCAAGAATACTGCGTTGACCGGCGAAAGCGGTCTTTTCTTATGTGTGACAATATAGAAAGCCCTGGTCAAATCAAAATCTTCTATGTCATAAGCCTTTATCTGGCCAAACTTTACATAGTCTTCTATACTGACGTAGGACATTATGGATACTCCAAGCCCCTGGCTTACAGCCTGCTTTATAGCATCAATGCTGTTGAAACGTGCGGCAACCTTTATTGAGGACGGATTTATTTTGTGCTGGACAAATATTTTCTCAGATTCCTGTCTTGTACCGGAACCGGATTCCCTGTATATAAAGCTTTCATCTTTTATGGCATCAAAGGGCAGTACTCCGGGAGCTGTTGTGCTGAACTTTTTACTGCAGGGAGCTGCCAGCACCAGCTTGTCTTCCACCAGCTTGTGATATTCAAGCTTGTTGTTTTCAATAATTGTACCCACCATTCCCAGTTCATATTTTTTATCGAGAAGTTCATCAATAACCTGCTTGGAATCGAATTGATCCACAGAAAAGCTAATATTACTGTAAATGTTCCTGAATCCGATCATAAGCTTGGGAAGCAGATATTCAGCAGGTACTGTGGATGCTGCTATCTCAACCTTACCTTCTACTTTCCTGGAAAATTCATTTAAGCTGAATACCGCAGTATCCCGGATATTGATAAGGTTATTGGCATAGTCATAAAAAATCTTACCTGCAACTGTTGGCTCTACCTCTTTGCCTGAACGGTCAATCAGCTTCACGCCCAGCTCGTTTTCCAAGGTGCTTATGTGAGAGCTTACTGTGGGCTGGGTGAGAAATATTGCGTCTGCTGCCCTGGAAAAGCTCCTATAACGAACTACGTATACGAAGGCTTCGATTTGTCTGAAGTCCATTGTTTCACTCCTAAAAAATGAATTTATTTTGCTGTTTCATGCAATTATAATTATATATTACGGATAGGTTATTAGGAATATTTCTGATTTTCGTGATTTAATTCAGCAAATACAGTATGATATGTTTCATTTTATTCTTGTATTATAACAGCCATTTGAAGTTTTTGCTAAGATATATTATAATTTTAGACGATATAAGGAGTGAATGCAATGAATGATTATTATATTGCCGTTTTTGATTCAACACACTATGCTTTAAAGTTTGAGAAGGTAATCAGGGACAACGGTTTTAAAATAAATATTATGCCTGTTCCCCGGGAAATAACAGCAAGCTGTGGAATCTCAGCCAAGTTGGAAACTGACGAAATTGAGAAAATTAAGGCGCTTGCTGACCAGGAAAACTTGAAAACAGCCGGTTATTATCATGTAGAAGCGCAAAATGGAAAGAAAACATACCATAAAAGCATTTAATTGTTTTTATGGTAGTTTTTTTTCAGCATTAGAGACCTTTACATATTAACTGAAGAGAATTAAACTGGGAATGGTATTATTATATTGCGATACTTTTAAGCTGGATATTCTGTTCTTTCTGATGTGCCATGCTTCGATACCTGTGAATGCCATATTGGAAAGATTATATAATTTAAAAATCAAATACTAGGGGGTAAACAATTGAGTAGAAGAGGAAGAATTATCAGAACGATAGTAATATTAATTTGCCTGATTGCAGCAGCCGGTTATGGCTTTACATACTATTTTCTGAACAGTATCAGCATCGAGGGTGGTGCAGAAGGTTATCCGGTGCCGGAAAACCGTGTTAACGTCGTTGTGATGGGTGTAGCCAATGGACTTGCAGATTCAATCATGCTCGGCAGCTTTGATCCTAAGAATGGTTCGCTGGACGTTTTCTCAATACCCAGGGATACTTATGTTGAAAGAAAGGGACACAAGACAACTGCAAACAACAAAATAAATTCCGCATACGGAAGAGGAGGTGCAGACAACGTAGTTGAAAGCGTATCGGCACTTACCGGTGTACCCGTTCACTATTATGTGAAGGTGGATTATAAGGCTGTGAAGGCAATAGTTGACGCAATGGGCGGCATAAAAGTAACTGTGCCTATGAATATGAATTACGACGACCCTGCTGACGACCTTCATATACACTTTGAGAAAGGCCAGGTAGTGAGCAAGGGCGAAGATATTATAAAGCTGTTGAGATTCCGTAAGAACAATAAAGGCGGAGGTTACAAGGAAGGGGACCTGGGGAGAGTAAAAATGCAGCAGGAAATAGTAAAGCTAGGTGTTGAGAAGGTTCTGAACGGCAATATAGTATCAAACTTTCTGAAGCTCCAGGGACCTATTAAGGAGTACGTAAAGACAAATATGTCACCTAAGCAGATGATGTTCTATATAACCAGGGCTCAAAAAATTAAGAAAGAGAATATAAGCCTTCAGACTATTCCGGGCAGAGCTGATATGATAAACCATTTATCCTTTTATGTTGTAAACAAGGATAAGATGGGCGAGCTGCTAAGGCCAATAATCGAAGGCAATTAAATTACTGAAGGTCAAAAACCTCATTACTTTTAGGCGTATTTAGTTAATTTATTGACATTCCAAAATTGTTAAAATATACTAAAATAGGACAAAAGTTTAAGGGGGTTGTTGATTTGTTTAAAAGTCTCGCTGAGGCTAAGGAGTTTTGTAATTTTAGGGGTATAAGGATTGTAGACTTCAAAATTACTGATCTGGTGGGAAGATGGCATCATCTTTCTATACCGGTGACCCGTTTAAATGAAAAGGTATTTGAAGAAGGTATAGGCTTTGACGGTTCCAGTTATGGTTTTCATACCGGATTTGAGTACTGCCTTTGTAGACCCGTTTTGTGAAGAGCCTACTCTGAGCATGATAGGTAACATTTATACCTTGGATGGCGGAATAAAAAGGTATGAAGGGGATCCAAGATACATCGCGGACAAAGCAGAAAATTTCATGATTTCGACTGATATAGCAGACGAGAATATTATAGGACCGGAGTTTGAATTTTATTTGTTTGACCAGATAGCCTTTGAAAGCAGGCCCAATCATCAGGAAGTGACCATTGATTCAAAGCAGGCCGAATGGAATACCAATGCACTGTATGAAGCTAACCTGGGATATAAGGTAAGGCATAAAGGCGGCTATCATCTGGCGCTTCCTTACGATATTACCAATGATTTGAGAAGCAAAATGACAGTTATGCTTGAAGAACTGGGGATGCCGATAAAATATCATCATCACGAGGTGGGAGGACCGGGCCAGCTTGAGTTGGAGGTTGAAGCAGGCAGGATGAGGGATATGGCCGACAAGACTTATCTGATGAAGTACGTAGTGAAAAATATGGCTATAAGGAACGGCAAAAGTGCAACCTTCATGCCAAAGCCTATTTATGGCGAAGCAGGAAGCGGTATGCACGTACATATGTGGCTGTACAAGAACGGAAAGCCATTATTCTATGATAAGGACGGATACTCAGGACTGAGCCAGACAGCATTGTACTTTATCGGAGGAATCCTGAAGCATTCACCTGCACTACTGGGTTTTACAAGCCCAAGTACAAATTCATACAAGAGATTGGTTCCGGGTTATGAAGCACCTGTAAGCATTTGTTTTGCTACCTCCAACAGGAGCGCTGTAATAAGGATACCGGGTTATGGAAACAGCCCTGAAAGCAAGAGGTTTGAATTCAGACCTTCAGATGCTACCTGCAATCCGTATCTTGCGTACTCGGCTTTGCTGATGGCAGGCCTGGATGGAATAATCAACAGGATTGATCCTGTAAAGGAAGGCTTCGGCCCATATGATGTAAACATTTTCGAACTCAGTGAAGAGGAAAGAGTGAAGATAAAAGGCCTTCCCAAAAGTCTTGAAGAAGCTATGGATGCATTAATGAAAGACAATGAATTTCTCCTAAAAGGAGGAGTATTTACTAAAGAACTGATAGATACATGGATAAAGAACAAGCTGGAGAAGGAGCATAAGAAGATAAGCATAATACCGCATCCTGCTGAGTTCGAACTGTATTATGATCTATAATTCATAAAAAAATAACACGAAAGTGTTATTTTTTTATGACTAAATCAGAAATAACCGGAATTTAGTATTGATTATGAATGCACAAAAATACTATTATTTATATATAAGAAACAAAAATTAACGAGGAGTGATTATATGCAGGAATCCGTGAAAAAGACAATAGACGCTTTGAATAGAAATAATATCAAAGCTGCATTCTTTCCTGATTCTGGTTCGGCGGTGAAATATCTGCTGGAAAATATTGATAGTGGGGCAAAAGTAGGAATCGGAGGTTCTATGACTGTTAAGTCCTTGGGAATACCCGAGAAACTTATAGAAAGAGGCAATAAAGTATATTTTCACTGGCTTGAAAGTACTCCTGAAGGTATGACTGAGGCAAGAAAGAATGCAGCACGAGCTGATGTATATCTATCAAGCACAAATGCCCTTACTGAGGAAGGACAGCTGGTTAACACCGATGGGGTGGGGAATAGAGTAGCTTCAATGATTTACGGACCTAAAAAGGCTTATGTACTATGCGGGATAAACAAGCTCACAAAGAATCTGGATGATGCATTGCAAAGGGTTAAGGATAACGCATACAAAAATGCAAGAAGGCTAAAGCTCAAAACACCATGTGCAGTGAATGGAAAATGCTCTGACTGCAGAAGTCCGCAGAGAATGAGCAGCGTGACTGCAATAATCAACAGAAAGCCTACCTTGACAGATTTGGAAGTTATCTTAATAGGTGAAGAGCTTGGCTTCTAAATGAATATTTGAAAAATAGAACAAGAGCTATGTTAGTATGTGCTGACATAGCCTTTTCTTTTTAAAATAATCAAGTATATGTTGAAGGAATTATAAATATATTGTAAAATAAAAATAGATTACACAAAAATTTTAAGGCATACAAAATATTTTTAATCTGGGGGTGATTTTGTGATTAAGAATTTTGCAGAGCTTATTGAAGCTGCAAAGGGCCAGAAAATGATGAAAATTATAGTGGCTGCAGCCCAGGATGAAGATGTAGTTAAAGCGGTGCACCAGGCAAAGGAGATGGGTCTTGCAGAACCTGTACTGGTGGGTGATGAGAGCAAAATAAAAGAAATCATGGGTGAATTAAAGATTGCAAGCAGCGGTTATGAAATAATAGACGAACCGGATTTGATACAGGCTGCAAGGAAATCTGTCGAGCTTGTAAGAAACGGCAAGGGTGACTTCCTGATGAAGGGAATCCTTCAGACTGCTGATATAATGAGAGCTGTGCTGGATAAAGAAATAGGACTCAGGACGGATAATCTCATTAGTCATGTTATGGTATACGAGGTACCTACATACAAAAAGCTTCTTTATACAACTGATGGAGGCATGAATGTAGCACCAAACCTGGAGCAGAAGGTTCAGATACTGGAAAATGCAATAAAAGTGTGTAAGGCTATGAAGATGGAAAAGATTTATGCTTCATGTCTTGCAGGGGCGGAGACAGTTAATCCCAAAATACCTGCAACCGTTGACGCGAAAGCAATAGCTGATATGAAAGATAAATGGGAAAGTCAGGGAGTTGTAGTACAGGGACCTGTTGCCCTGGATCTTGCAATCAGCAGTGAGGCATGCGCTCATAAGGGCTATAAGGGTGAAGGCGGCGGAAACGCTGATATATTGCTGGTTCCTTATTATGAAGTTGGAAATGCATTGGGAAAGTCCCTGACATATTTTGCAGGAGCAAGATCCGCTGGTGTAATAATGGGTGCGAAGGTACCTATTGTACTGGTTTCAAGGGCTGACTCTGCAGAGTCCAAACTCTTGTCTATAGCTCTTGGCAGTGTACTATCAAATAATTAATTTTATATATAAGGGGGTAAAAATAGTGAAGAAATTGATGTCAGGAAACGAAGCAATTGACAGAGGTGAATATGAAGCCGGCGTTAAAGTGGCTGCAGCTTATCCGGGTACGCCAAGCACAGAAATACTGGAGAACATTGTAGATTATAAGGATCAGATTTATTGTGAATGGGCACCGAACGAGAAGGTAGCAACAGAAGTGGCGATTGGCGCATCCATAGCAGGGGTAAGAAGCTTAGCAGCAATGAAGCATGTCGGCCTCAACGTGGCAGCTGATCCAATATTCACATATGCTTATTTGGGGGTAAACGGAGGATTCCTTCTGATTACTGCAGATGACCCGAGTATGCACAGCTCACAGAATGAGCAGGACAACAGGTATTATGCTAAGTTTGCCAAGATGGCGATGGTTGAACCTGGAGATAGCCAGGAGTCCAAGGATTTTATCAGCGAAGCTTATAGAATAAGTGAGCAGTTTGATACTCCCGTATTATTCAGAGTAACAACAAGAGTATGTCACAGCAAGGGTATAGTAGAGCTGGGAGAAAGAACAGAGGCTGAGCCTAAGAAGTACGAGAGAAACCAGGCTAAGTTTGCGGCGACTCCTGCGAATGCCAGAATCGCACATGCCAGAGTTGAAGAAAGACTTAAAAAACTGGAAGAATATGCAAACAAGTCACCGCTTAACAAGGTCGAATATAATGAGAACACCAGGATAGGTATAGTAACAGCAAGCGTAGCATACCACTATGCAAAGGAAGTATTCGGTGACAACGCTTCATACTTGAAGCTGGGCTTCACATACCCGCTTCCGATGAAGCTTATTAAGGACTTTGCTTCCAAATTTGAGACTGTATATGTGGTTGAAGAGCTTGAACCATTTATGGAAGAGCAGATGAAGGCAGCAGGAATAAAATGTATAGGGAAGGAGCGTATCCCCAATCTATATGAATTAAACCCTGATGTAGTCGCAAAAGCTTTATTGAATAAGGAATCCGAAGTTAAAACCCTGGATGTAAAGGTTGTAGGAAGGCCCCCGGTACTCTGTCCCGGTTGTCCTCACAGAGGCTTCTTCTATACAATGTCAAAGAAGAAGAATACAGTTATAACAAGCGACATCGGCTGTTATACACTTGGAGGCTCAGCACCGCTTAATGCAACCGATACTTGTATATGCATGGGCGCAGGCTTTTCTGCCGGAATGGGTATGGCAAAAGCCTTCGAAGCAATCGGAAGCGATAAAAAGGTGTTTGGAGTACTGGGTGATTCCACCTTCTTCCATTCCGGAATAACCGGTGCTACTGACATAATTTATAATAAAGGAAGAATGGTTCCTGTCGTACTTGACAACAGGATTACAGGAATGACAGGCCACCAGGAGAACCCCGGAACAGGAAAGACCTTAATGGGTGAACCTACTAATGAAATTGACCCTGTTGAGGTGCTGAAGGTTTTGGGCTATAGAACTGTAAAAGTCGTAGACCCATGTGATCTTAAAGAGATGGATGAAACTGTGGAAGAAGCGGCCAACAGTAAGGAATCTTATGCAATCGTAACAAAGAGGCCATGCGTACTTATTAAGTCTTTACCACCCTTCAAGACAAAATGCAAGGTTAACAAGGAAAAATGCAAGAAGTGCAAAATGTGCCTGAAGGTAGGATGCCCTGCCATATTCTTTAAGGATGGCACCTCATACATTGATCAGTCAATGTGCGTAGGCTGCGAAGTCTGCATGCAGGTCTGCAAATTCGATGCTATAGAGAAGGTTGGTGAATAGTATGAGTGATACAAAGAACATATTATTGGTTGGCGTCGGTGGACAGGGAATAATCCTTGTCAGCAAGATATTAACTGCAGGGCTTATGAAAGCCGGTTATGATGTAAAAATGTCCGAAGTACACGGTATGGCTCAGAGAGGCGGAAGCGTAACAACACAGGTAAGATACGGAAAGAAGGTATATTCCCCGATAATAGGCAGAGGTCAGGCTGATATTCTCGTTTCCTTTGAAAAGATGGAAGCGGTAAGATGGATTGAATACCTGAAGCCTGAAGGTGTTGTAGTAGTTAACAACTATGAAATACCTTCGATGCCGATCGCAAGCGGAAAGGAAGAATACCCTCAAGGCTTGATAGAAGCGCTGCAGGGTGCATTCAAAACTGTTGTGCTGGATGCAGGCAAGGCCGCAGAGGAAATTGGCAATATAAAGACTCAGAATATAGTGCTCCTGGGTGCCTTGGTTAAGGCCCTCAAGCTGGATGAAATAGACTGGGAAGAAATAATAAGAGAAACTATTAATCCGAAGCTGGTTGATATCAATATCAAAGCCTTCAATAAAGGCAAAGAGCTTTAGTAGAATGGAAGCGCACATTTGATGTGTGCTTTCTTTTTTTCAAGGTTGAGGAATGATATAATAAACATATATTTGTTTATTTGAGGGGGAAAAGCAATGTCCTTAAAAAAATACTATACTACATGCCCCTTGGATTGTTTTGACTGCTGCAGTCTTGTGGTAACTGTCGACGACAGGGGAGAAGTATTGAATATAGAGGGAAATAAGGAGCATCCGATAACCAGGGGCTTTATATGCCCTAAAGGCAGGAAGCATCTTGAAAGGGTCCATCATCGGTCAAGGCTGAAATATCCTATGAAGAAGAACAATGGAGGATGGCAGAGGATATCCTGGGATAATGCGCTTGATACTATATCAGACAAAATAAAGCAGTATATAAATGAGCATGGAAGCCAATCCATAGGGCTTTATAGCTACGGAGGCTCCTCGGGCATTCTTAAGAACATTGAGGACCTTTTCTTTGATTATCTGGGTAATACAACCCAAATATACGGAAGCATCTGTTGGGGTGCAGGAGCTGCGGCTCAGAGGCTGGACTTCGGCAAGTGCCTTGGGCACAGCCCGGAGGATACTGTAAATTCCAAAACAATAATTATATGGGGAAGAAATCCTGTTGAGACAAACCCTCACCTGATGCCATACCTGAAAGCAGCAAAGGAAAGAGGTGCAAGCCTGATACTAGTTGATCCGTTAAAAACGGCTACCGCTGAGCTGTGCGACTGTCATATTAAACTAAAGCCTGAGGGGGATGCTGCTTTAGCTTGTGCGGTTACAAAATATGCACTGGAGAAGTACATTTACGATAAGAGCTTTGCGAAAAACTGCACACTTGGTTTTGAGGAGCTCAGAAGTTACTTGTCAGGTATCACCATGGAGGAACTTTCGGAATTATGCGGAGTAGGTATTAAGGATATTGCAATGCTTGCAGAAAAGCTGACCCTTGAAAAGCCTGCGGCAGTATTCATAGGCTACGGTATGCAGAGATACCCCTTTGGCGGAGCTGCTGTAAGAAGTATAGATATGCTTGTGGCATTGACTGGAAATGTAGGAATTGCAGGGGGCGGAGCAAATTACAATAATGAAGCCTCTAAAGGATACATAAATATGAATCCGTTTAATGTAAACCCGAAGGAGCCGAGGATGATAAACAGGGCAAAGTTCGGCAGGACTGTAAAAGAACTGGAGAATCCTCCTTTGAAGCTGCTTTTTATTTCACGAGCCAATCCTGTGGTTCAGCTGCCCAATACCAATGAGGTTATTGAGGCTATGGAAAAAATTGAATACAAGGTGTCCCTCGAGCATTTCCTCACTGATACTGCAAAAATGGCTGACATAGTGCTTCCGGTGACATATTTCCTTGAAGAGGAGGATGCGGTGGCACCGGGCATGTGGAGTGATTACGTCGGCAGTATCGGAAAAGTCCTGGACAGCTATTATGAAGCAAAGCCGGAATATGAAGTATACACTGAGCTTGCGGATAAGCTCGGCCTCAAGGAGTTCCCAAAGCTTTCCGGGCAGCAATGGATGGAGCTGATGATGAAGCCGCTGCTTGACAAGG
>CAZUGK010000020.1:35313-36182 GCA_964619815.1 uncultured Clostridiaceae bacterium
GCTGGAAGAGCTTAAAAAAAAGGGCTATGCAAAAAATCCTGTAGCTGAAGATATTCCCTGGAGGGACAGAAGCTTTGCTACCAAATCGGGTAAATTTGAGATAATCGGTGTTAAAGAACTTGCTGAATGCCTTAAGGGCAGTTCTGAAGAACAAAAAGGAAAATACCGGCTGATTACGGTGCATTACAGGAACTCACTGCACTCACAGCATATGCTGGATGTTGAGACTGTCCTACCTACAGTGTATTTGAATCCTGAGGCTGCTGCAATCGAAGGAATTAAAGAAGGAGACACCGTAAGGTTATATAATAAATATGGCAGTATGGAAGTAAATGCAGGTATATCCCGATCAGGGGCCGAGAGGGTGCTATACATGTATCAGGGCTGGTGGCTCAAAAATGGAGGAAGCGTAAACAGGCTTACGCCTGATGGGGTAAGCGATATAGGCAATCAGGGCATCATGAACCACTGCTTTTGCGATATTGAAAAGGTTAGGATAAATTAATGGAAGGTTATTTAAAAGGGTTGAATAAGGAACAGTTGGAGGCAGTCAGTCACGAGGCAGGACCCTGCATGGTTCTGGCAGGTCCGGGAACCGGGAAGACTACTGTTATTACGTCACGTATAATAAATCTAATAAAAAAGAAGATAGTGCCACCTGAGAACATACTCGTTGTAACTTTTTCCAGGGCAGCAGCCAATGAGATGAAGGAGCGGTATGTCAGGCTCTCCGGAGTCCAGGGCTCAAGGGGAGTAAGCTTTGGAACCTTCCATTCGGTTTTCTACAAGCTGCTCCGGCAATATCGGGGTTATAAATTGGAAGACCTTCTTGATGAGAATCAGAAGTTCAATGTGATAAGAAGCATAGT
>CAZUGK010000020.1:36192-41647 GCA_964619815.1 uncultured Clostridiaceae bacterium
TTTTCAGAGGATGAGGAGCAAATCAGGGATATAATAAGCGATATGGAATTTGTTATAAGCAGCATGGCTGATGCTGCAAGCTGCAAGCCAAGTTCCTGTGACAGCAGGCAGCTTGTGAGAATTATTGAGGCATATGATGAATTCAAACGGCAATCCGGAAAATACGATTATGACGATATACTATATGACTGCTTTTATCTCTTGAAGAAAAGCCCCACGATTCTGGCAGAAATAAGAGATAAGTTCAAATACATATTGGTTGATGAGTTTCAGGATATAAATACACTGCAGTTTGAGACAATAAAGTTAATGGCAGAGCCGCTCAATAATATTTTTATCGTAGGGGACGATGACCAGTCAATTTACGGCTTCAGAGGTGCAGCACCCGATATTCTGCTGAACTTCGAAAAGCTATATGCAAATTGCAGAAGAATATATTTAAAAAACAACTACAGAACCACCGAAAATATATTAACCTCCGCCTTAGCAGTTATAAACACCAATAAGAACCGGTATTCCAAAGAGCTTAAGGCTGTGAACAGCAAGGGAAGCCTTCCGGTAATAATTGAAGCTGAGGATTTTGAGGAGGAAGCCAGGTCTATAGCTGCTAGGATAGGGCAACTGGCCAAAGGCGGGAGGGATTATTCGGATTTTGCAGTTATATACAGGACAAATCTTCAGTCCAGGGCAGTCATTGATGCTTTTATGGATGCAGGAATTCCTTTTGTAACTCTGGATGGAATTGCATCAATGTATAACCATTGGATTTTCAAGGATATTATGAGTTATCTGAAGCTTGGAACCAGGCTTGGCGACAGCAGGGATATCATGAGGGTGATAAACAGGCCTAAGCGTTATATAAGCAAGGACACAATGGAAAAAGCAGAAAAAATGGGTGGGGACTTTCTACAGAACATACTGAATAATTCAAGCCTGAACAGGTTGCAGATAAACGGACTGCTTGAGTTTCAGAATGACTTGAAAAGGCTTGGGACTATGGAACCTCAAAATGCTGTAAAATATATCAGAAATGTAATAAGCTATGATGAATACCTCAAGGAATATGCAGCTTCAAAAGGAATCAACGCAAAAGGCCTGCTGGAGACTATCGAGGAAGTAGAACGCTCAGCATCCGGCTTCAGAAGCATAGTACTTTACATGCAACATGTGGATGAGGTGGCACTAAAGCTGGGTGAAAAAAACAATGCCGGCTTAGGTCAGAAAAATGTGAAGCTGCTTACGATGCATAAGGCTAAGGGGCTCGAATTCGGTACGATATTCATCTGCGGGTCGGTAGAAGGCCTAGCACCATACATAAAGGGAGATTCTTCTGGAGAAGATTTTGAAGAGGAAAGAAGACTTTATTATGTAGCTATGACAAGGGCCAAAAGGGAGCTTTTTATAACTGTACCGAAACGCAGATATGGCAAGGCAGTGAAGCCCTCGAGATTCGTAGAGGAATTCCAGAAGGGCATTGACTACGGCAGTCAGATCCATGTGGGACAAAAGGTCTATCATAAGATTTACTACAGCGGTGTAGTAAGAGAAATAACAGAAAGCAAGGAAGGCGCAAGAATTAAGGTGGATTTTGACGGCAGCCTGAAGGAGCTTAATCTTAAGGCCTGCCTTAAAAATGAAATCATAAGGCTTTTGTAGGCTGCAGACAGGAGGAATAGTATGAACTACGTAAGAATAATAAGAATTTCGGGAAGTTTTTTTGCAAGGGAATTCAGAAAACCTGAAAAAGCACGCAAGAAGGTACAATACAGAGAAGTTGATGAAAAGACGGTAGCAGAACAGTTTCTAAAGGGTGATGCCACTGTTGAGGTGATTTTTGAGGACTCTGACAGGGAGCCGATTGTATTGGACTGGGAAAGTGATCGGGAGTTAATAAAGAAATATTTAGGAAGCAAATTTTTAGCTTACTAATGAGGAGGGGGTAAAATGTACAGATTCAGGAAGGCTGCACAGGCTGACAGGGAAAGGGTATTGGAGATTTCATCAAAGATATGGGAAGGCAATGATTTCTTGCAATACGTTTTTGATGCTTGGGTGAGCGAAGTTGAGGGAGAATTTACGATCGGGGAAAAGGATGGAATAATTGTAGGTTTTGCAAAGTATACAAAGCTTAGTGATTCTGAGGCATGGCTGGAAGGTATAAGGGTAGATGAAAAGTATGCAAAGCAGGGCTTCGGGAAGGCCATAACCCAGTATTTCATAAGCAGGGCAAAAGCAGAAGGTGTAAGCACCATAAGGCTTAGTGCCTATGCGGGAAGCAAAGAAAGCATCAAAATCGTCGAAGGCTTGGGCTTTAAGAAGGACGGCTATTTCACAACCGGGTATAAGGAAGTGAATAAAGGTGAAGGAATTCCCAATGCTTCAAAAAACGTTATAAACATAATGAGTACTGCTACTGCATGGGATTTGATAACCAGAGGCAGCTCATACTATATGTCAAATGGATATATAAGCTTTGGATGGACCTTCAGGAAGGCTGCTTACGAGCTGGTTGACAGACTTGTAAAGGATAAACGTGTTTATGGGGTGCTGCGGGATGGCAAAGTAGCTTCAGTAATGGTACTGACAGAGGACTCACACATGGATGGGGGGCTCAACATAGGTTTCATTGATGGAGATATGGGTTCCATGAAGGAGCTTGTAGATTATGCCGGGCAGCAGGCTGTAAAAGAGGACATGAATTATTATGAGATTATGGCACCTATGGATGAAAAGCTTATTAACGTTCTGGAGCTCAGCGATTTTGAGTTTTTAAGCAAAAGGTACAGGGAAGTGAATGTATTCATATATAGTATGAAGTTATTAGACTAGGAGGTAGTGTTATGTACTTTGACACTGAGGGTATGGAGAACACCCAAAAGACTGTTGAGCTGGCAATTAAGGCCGCAAAAGAGAATAATATCCGTCGCATTGTTGTGGCTTCCAATACAGGAACTACTGCAAGGCTTTTTCTTGACAGCGGGCTAAGCATTATCTGTGTAACCCATGTATATGGTTTTGGGCTTCCGGGTACCAATGAGATGGATCCGGAGGTCAGGGAAGAGCTTACTGCGAAAGGTATGAAGGTTCTTACAACTACCCATGTATTATCAGGAGCGGAAAGGGCACTAAGCTCAAAATTCGGAGGAATAAATCCTGTGGAGATAATTGCCGGTGCTTTAAGAATGCTTGGACAGGGAGTAAAGGTATGCGTAGAGGTTTCGGTTATGGCGCTGGATGCAGGACTGATTCCCTTCGGAGAAAGTGTGGTAGCTGTGGGCGGAACCGGCAGAGGGGCTGATACTGCGGTAATTATAAAGCCCTCTCATGCCAAGGATATACTGAGCACAAAGATACAAGAGATAATATGCAAGCCGAAGTAAAATATCAGGTTGCAAGGTTTCGAGGTTTCGAGGTTCCGTGGAATGTAGGGGCAGGCTTCCATGCCTGCCCGTTGCATATGCGAACAGTCTTCACCTTTACATGTATTATGTTTAAATACTGGAATATTTGGGAATACTCCATAGATGAAAATCATTTATGGAGGTTTTTTATGAGAAACGTTGAGTTAAGGGTTGATAAAAGGACCGGCTCGGGAAACAAGCAAACAAGGAAGCTTAGAAAAGAGAACAGCATTCCTGCGATATTATATGAAAAAGGGACTAATGGCAGGCTGCTTAAGGTAAATGAGGGCGAACTCAGCAATATTATTGCCAAAAACGGCGAGAATGTGATAGTAAAGCTCAGAGTAGACGGAACTGAGATACCTGCCGTCATAAAGGAGATACAAAAGGATCACCTTCAACAGCACCTTATACATGTGGATTTTCAACCGGTAACACTGCACGAGATAATTCATGCTGAGGTACCTGTTTTAGTTATAAACGGGGAGCGGGTGGAAAAGAACGGCTGGGTTATAAATAAACAAATGACCGGATTGGAAATAGAGGGAGAGGTAGAGAAGATCCCGCCTGCAATAACAGTTGATGCATCAAAGTATAGAGTAGGGCAGGTTCTGAGAGTGGCAGACCTGGAAATTTCAGAGGAGCTGTCAATCGTTAACGAAAAGAATGAAGTTATATTATCAATCCTGCCAACCAGGGATGAGCCAATAGACCTTGTGTTTGACAGGGTTGAACCTGAACTGGTAACGACAGAAAGACGCGATAAGGAAAAAGAAAATAGTAAATGAAAATAGCTGCATGAAGCAGCTATTTTCATTTCTCTCTCAAAATTATATGAAACATGCATATAATGCAAACTGAGAATACTCTTATTTATACAAAAAAACTCATTGCTAAGCTGAAAATTCAGTAACCGGTGATTGATTATTTATGCATGCGGTAGTATAATAATGAACAAGTTTATAATATGAACAATTGTTTATCACATGAACGAAATATAAATAGTTGGAGGTGATATATAACAATTACTTTGAAAATAGATTAAAAGACAGAAGGAGGAAAATTATGCAGTTAGTAGGAAAAAAGAAATCAAGGTTTAAGCTTCAAATGCCACACGCATGGGTATTGCTTTTTAGTCTGGTGATAATTGCAGCACTTTTCACGTACATTATCCCACCAGGAGCATATGACCGTGTTGATCTGAACGGAAGACAAGTTGTTGATCCTTCAACATATCATGCTGTCGATCCAAATCCAGCCGGACTGTTTGAAATTCTGAAAGCTTTTCCAAAGGGTTTGGAGCAGGCAGCGGCAATTGTATTTTTTATATTTATAGTTGGCGGTTCTTTTTTTGTAGTGCAAAAATCAGGTGCCGTAGATGCTGGTATTGCAGCAGCAGTACGTAAAACGGCAGGCAAAGGATTTTTGATAATACCTCTTCTTTCAATTCTCTTCGCATTTGGTGGAGGAATTTATGGCATGGCAGAAGAAGCCCTACCCTTTATTCCTGCACTTGTAATGCTCTGCATTTCTTTAGGCTATGATTCTATTACCGGAGCAGCTATAGCATTAGCGGCGACCTGTGCAGGATTTTCAGGAGCTTTTTTGAATCCGTTTACAATAGGCGTTGCACAAGGTATAGCACAGCTGCCGCTTTTTTCCGGAATGCAGTACAGACTGATTATTTTTGCTATTACAGTTTCTGTTACAGTACTGTTCCTCATGAGATATTGCAGCATTATAAAGAAAAACCCTGAGAAAAGCGTAATGTATGAAATAGATAAAGCAAGAGATTTGAAAATTGACATTTCAAATCAGGAGTTTACTACCAGACATAAGCTTATCCTCTTAACAGTGCTTGCAACCTTTGGGTTATTGGTTTTTGGAGTAATAAAATATGGTTGGTATATACAAGAGATTTGTGCCCTTTTCCTTGGTATGGCTATCGTATCCGGTATAATCAGCAACCGTGGACTCAATGCATTGGCAGATGATTTCATAGAAGGTTGTGCAGCATTGGCCTATGGGGCACTTATAGTTGGTTTGGCAAGAGG
>CAZUGK010000020.1:41657-44238 GCA_964619815.1 uncultured Clostridiaceae bacterium
GTGTAATTGATACGATAATCTGGGGCATGGCTGGCTGGATACAAGGCTTCCCTGCATCCATCACTTCTATAGGCATATATATAGTTCAGATTTTTATCAGCTTTATTGTTCCATCAGGAAGCGGTATGGCTGCTCTTACGATGCCTGTACTTTCACCGCTGGCAGATGTGGTTGGAGTAACAAGACAGACAGCAGTACTTGCTTATCAATTTGCCGATGGATTTTCAAATATTTTAACCCCACTTCAAGGATACTTTATGGCAGGCCTTGCTCTAGCCGGAATACCATATCAAAAATGGATGCGCTGGATTGCACCCCTCGCGGTAATCTGGTTTGTACTGGGCGGAATATTTATAGTCATCGCCAGCATGATAAATTACGGCCCATTCTAGGATATATCAAAACTGTTTTGGGTACACCTTTAGCAAGTGTGCCCAAAACAAATTATATAATATGGAGATTGATAAACATGAAGAATAAAGTATTCAGAGAAATCGATTCAAATATGGAAGAACTGGCTCAAATTTCACATATTCTTTATGATAATCCGGAATTAAGCGGAGAGGAATATAAAGCAGCGGCATTATTGACAGAAGCCTTTAAGAGACATGGGTTTAAAGTTGATAGTGAGATTTATTCTATAAAAACTGCTTTTCGTGCAGAATATGACAGCAACAAAGAAGGAAGTACGGTTGCTTTTTTTTGTGAATATGATGCTTTGCCGGGCATTGGGCATGGCTGCGGGCACAACCTTATTTCTGCAATTTCATTGGGAGCTGCAATCGGTTTAAAATCAGTAATTGATGCCGTAGGTGGGAAAATAGTTGTATTCGGTACCCCGGCAGAAGAAACAAGCGGTGTCAAGGTCCAACTTGCGGAATATGGCGCTTTTAATGGTATTGATGCAGCTATGATGGTACATCCGAATCCTGTTACAGAAGCCAGTGGAAGCTCTTTAGCTCTTGATGCACTGAAATTTCAATTTACAGGAAAAGCAGCGCACGCGGCACAGGCCCCTGAAAAGGGCATCAATGCATTGGACGCAGTGATACTTATGTTCAATGGGATTAATGCGCTGAGACAGCATTTACCTGCTGATGTAAAAATCCACGGAATAATAAGCCATGGCGGTGAAGCACCAAATATAGTACCGGAGTTCGCCGAAGCAAAGTTTTATATAAGAGCCTCCGAAAGGAAATACCTTTCTGTAGTCAGAGAAAAGGTAATAGAATGTGCCAGAGGTGCTGCTTCCATGACAGGGGCAAAATTAGAAGTAAGTAAATTTGAAAATTCATATGATAATATGAAAACCAATAGCGTGCTTTCAAAGCTTTTCAATCAAAATCTGAAGAATTTGGGAGAGGAAAACATAAAAGAACCTGGTCTTGGCATTGGTTCAATAGATATGGGAAATGTAAGCCAGGTAGTTCCAAGCATACATCCCTGGGTGGGAATAGGAAATGCTGATTTGGTACTGCATACTAAGGAATTTGCGGAAAGCACTATAACACAAAAGGGCAGGGCGCTTATCTTTAGAGGAGCTTGCGCAATGGCTGCAACGGCTTTGGATGTAATATCGTCAAAAGCTCTGAAGGAGGAAATATATAAGGAATTTAAGTCTTGAATACATTTTGTAATAAGGGGTGGACTTTATTGTATGAAGAGCCTTTAAAAAAGTTAAAATCCAGCTTTTCTGAAAATGAACTGATAGATATTATTAGAAGGCTGGTTGAAATACCTAGCCATCCGGGAATTGAAAATCAGGAATCAGGAGTAGCTCAGTTAATATATAGTATTTTTAAAGAGGAAGGTATAGATTCAGAGATAATTCCGGTTGTGGACGGAAGAAGTAATGTAATCGGGAGAATAAAAGGTACAGGGAATGGTAAAACACTTTTGCTCACCGGTCATACTGATACGGTACCTCCATATGATATGCCCGGAAACCCGTATGAAGTTAAAATATCAGATGGGAGAATGTATGGGCGCGGAGTTCTGGACATGAAGGGTCCGTTAGGCTGCATGATGATGGCGATGATCTCAATAAAAAGATCCGGTATAGAGCTTCCGGGAGATATTGTCTTTGCCGGAGTAATAGATGAAGAGGATAAAAGCGAAGGCACCAGGGCACTTTTAAATATGGGAATAAAAGCGGATGGTGCTATAGTGGGCGAACCTTCTGAAATGCAGATATGCCTTGGACACCGAGGGCTTGAATGGTTTGAATTCACCTTTCATGGAAAGACGGTTCATGGTGGAAAACAAAAGGAAGGTATCAATGCAATTCTGATGGCCGCGAAATTTATTGACAGAGTGGAAAGGTGTTTGATTCCTGAAATAGAAAAAAGAGTTCACAAGATTGTTGGAAGCTCTTCAATGAATTACGGTTATATAAAGGGTGGCACACAGCCCAGTACAGTTGCCGGTGAATGTACACTTCAGATAGACAGGCGCTGGATACCGGGAGAAAAGTTTTGTGATATTGTGGCTGAATACCGGCAGATATTGGATGAACTCCATGAGGGGGATCCAAAGTTTAAAGGAAGCTTTAAGGTGATGGAAGTAAGTGCCATGAGTGAAG
>CAZUGK010000021.1:0-8250 GCA_964619815.1 uncultured Clostridiaceae bacterium
TGCAGGAATTGACACCGCTGCATTCGAATGAGAATGCCGGTTGTCGGGCTTCATCGGGCCAGTCCCTCTGCCTCTCTTGATAAGAGTTCTATTTATTTCCTATTATTCCGATTTGTTTTGTTTTTTATTATTCTACTCGCCTATTTTCTATTTGTCAACACTCTTTTTTTATTTTTATATATTTTATATGGTCCAATAGGGTCAGGCTTGAATTATTCCCTTTTCTTCAATTTTGTTCACTATTTCATCAACTAAATGGGTACTACGACTTTCTCCACTTATTATTTCTGAAACCATAGATGGCGGTATGTTCAGCTTCTCTGCAAGTTCTTTGTTTGATGCTGAAAATTATTCCACCTCTTTCGGGAAGAAGATAATATCAGGCTTCATTTACACCATGGGTGTAACCGAAACGCAAATGAAAGAAATCGGATATAGCCAACGTTTCAGTGATGTAGAAACGACGATGAAGATGATTTTGGGAGCGTTCGAATCGCTGATTGTTACTGATACCTATCAGTATGATGACTATTCCAAATTAACCGGTAGAGTATCTTCTGCAATTGTTCCAATATCAGCAGCCACCTTAGAAGATATTCTATTTGATAATTTTTCTCCAGTTTCAAGGTAATGGGCGATTCTATTTGTCAAATCAATTTTTCCTCCTGTAGTCTGTAAAGCATTTTTTCTGCAAAAATCTATGAGTTCTTCCTTAAGGTAATAATAATTTCTAAATGTCTCAGCGTCTAAGTTTTTACTTAAAACCGGTCGATTATCCATATGATTGTCACCTCATTTTCTAGAATCATTATACAAAAATGAATATGACATCATCATGTCATATTACGAAAAACTTCCGTTTGATTTTCGAGCACTTGGTTCCTGTAGGGCCTTAGGTGCTAGGCACTCCATGTTACACTGCGCTATTATGAAAAAGAAAGGCTTTTGCCTCAATAATACGGTCATCACAAACAGCCTTTGGGTCATTTGAACTAAATTGTTATGTATGTCTATTTTAAGCTTTAGCTTGGATATCTATGGATTGTGAAAAAACATTTATTGACAATTAAACACACACAAGATAATATGTTAATGTCATTTTGCTTTAAAAGTTAATATTTGACAATATTGTTGAAAGTATGAGGGGAACTGCGGTGAAGAGTAAATTTCCGTATATATTTTTGATACTAAGTATATTACTTTTTTTAAAGCCTTTACCAATTGGTGCAGAAGGTTTTTTGGCTGTCAAGCTTCAATATCAGGATGCCAAGAATTTCAGTGAAGGACTGGCGGCTGTTAAAAAGGACGGCAAATGGGGGTTTATCGACAAAACAGGTAAGGTAGTCATAGGCTTCCAATATGAAGATGTCGACACATTTGGCTTCAGCAAAGGATTAGCAGGCGTTGAAAAGAACGGGATGTGGGGTTTTATAGATAAAACCGGCAGCTTTGTTATTGAACCGCAATACAACGGTGAAATTATAATTCCCTTTGGTGATGACGACCGTGCCGGAATAATCATAAGTGATACTTCATGGAGAGCTATAGACAGGACAGGCAAGATACTTTCTACGGATCAAATGGTCTCTTTTTCATTGACAGAGGGGTTGAAGGGGTTTAATAAAGACGGGAAGTTCGGATATGTTGATAAGGATAATAAGATTGTAATCAACCCAACTTATGATATGATCACAGATTTTCGTGAGGGATTTGCTGCTGTTAAAAAAAGTGGAGTCTGGGGATTTATTGATAAAACGGGTAAAGAGGTAATAGCTCCTCAATACTTATCGGCGAGTCTTTTTGACAGCGGAGCCGCAATAGTCAAGAAAACCACCGGTGAAATTCTACGTATAGATAAAGAGGGCCAGCAGTTGCAAAGCTATGGAAGTTTGTACTATGGTATAGGCAATTTCAGCGGAGGATTAGCTCCTTTTGCATATGAAGAAAATGGAATGTACGGTATTATTGATATTTCAGGTAAAATAGTTATCGAGCCGAAATATGATTATATAGAAAGCTTGGGAATCGGTCCTTATGAATTTACTTTACAAGATGAAACAGTTTTTATTGACAAAAAAGACAGGGTAGGCTCTTTTATTGTAATAAAAGATGACAAGTATGGATTTGTTGATAAAACAGGTACGGAGATTGTCAAGCCTGAATGTGAACTGTTCTTTAAATTTGATAGAGAAGGATACGCATTGGTGCCAAAGGATTGGAAAAACGGTGAAACTCCTAAAAGATTCGGTATGATACATATTTCAGGAAAAGTTATTGCACAGCCGGAGTATAGCTATATATCGGAAAGTTTTTACGAGGGTCTCATAGTGGTTAAGAAAAATGACAAATCGGGCTTCGTGGATAAAAACGGTAAAGTTGTTATTCAGCTAAAATACAATGGAGCCAGTGATTTTAACGGTGGTTTGGCGACAGTGTACGATAACCAGGGCGTTAAAATAATTGACAAAGCTGGAAAATTAATTGCGACTAAACCGCAGTACACCGAAGCAACAGGCTTCTATAACGGATTAGCCGCCGTTAAAGGTAAAAACGGAAAATGGGGTTTTATAGACAAAACCGGCAAGGAGATCATTAAACCGCAATATTTTAGTGCTTACAGATTTGATAAGGACGGTTTTGCTAAAGTCCAAACCGGCGACTACAGAACAGGTATATTTTTGTATGGAGTTGTCAACAGGGACGGAAAGGTGATAGTCAAGCCGCAATATAGTTATATCGGTGATTTTGATGAAAATGGTTTGGCACAGGTGGAGAAAAATAAAAAATCAGGATTAATTAATAAAGGCTTTAAGGAAATATTGGAATGCGAGTACGATTATATCAGCTATTGCAGCGAAGGTATGATCGCTGTGGGTCTAAATGGTCAATATGGTTTTTATGCCGTTCCCAAGGGCCAAAAATAAAAACAGACACTATTCCCTGCTTATTCCTTCCCTGGTGCACAAGGAGGCCGTCGGCATCTCGTATGAGCCAATTCTCCCAGTACAAGATTGGCTTCAGGTACGTTGGCCTGGTCGAAGGCCTTAGGTGCCAGGGAAAGCAGTTATTAAGTTATTCATATACTTCAAACCTCGTCCGATAAAATTATTTTAAGCATTGACGCTATAAGCTTTCATTTGAAAGCGACTGTTTTTTCAAGAAACCTTCCATATCGTTTGGCGGCTTCAAAAAATCCGCATTCCTCCAATTCGGTGAGCGGAACAAAAGACTGAGGAATAACGGTCAATGTACTTTTTTTAGCAACAGCCTTCCATGTACCTGCTATATGGCCATTTATAACGATTGTCGGATTAAATACTCCGTTGCGTCCGGGACATATTTTTTCAGCATACTGTTCATCCAGTACCGCTATCCGTTCTTTGTAACCCAGCAAATATTCATCATAACCGGGAAGCAAATATACTTTTGAAGAAATTTCCGGTATATCGGCAGTATAGGAAGATATATAGTAAATCTGGCCGTTAATTTCTTCACTAATTTCAGGTATGCGTGCACCAATTGACCATTTAGCACCGTTATAATCCTGCGCCTGGATTGCGCCAAGCCATGAAACGATCTCCAATGGAGTTTTGAATTTTGCATTAGAGATCAGTTGGTTAGATAATCGATGTTGAATTATTTCCTCGCTTTTCATTTTTATCCTCATCCCGTCTGCAATAATATAACGAAAGAACATTCACAATTCTACCATTAGTTATATTTGGTATGTTTTCAGATACCTTTTAAAAACTCCAGAACACGCTCCCATAACAGTTCTGCAGCATCATGATTATAATCCTGCAAGCCGGTATCAGTAAACAGATGCCCTTTACAGGGGTACTCATAAAATTCCAGTTTTGCTCCTGCTTGCCGTACGCTATCAGAAAATACTTTAATCCATTCGTCATTGCGCCTCGGGTCTTCTGCTGCGTAATGTATCTGCACCGGAATTGCGGGAGACCAATTATTCAATCCCAGTGCCTGCAAAGGAAGAGCAGCATGAAATAGTATACACCCTTTGGCTCCTTTTCGAGTTGCAGCAAGCAACTCCGCCGATGCACCGCCGTTTGAAAAACCCGCGTAAACAGCATCTTCAGGAAGATCGCCGGCAGACTGCACCGTTCTTGACATTATTTCCGGAATTCCAATTTCAAAAAACTTTGCATCCGCAGTTTCCATATCGTCAAATACCTCTCCTGAGTATAAATCCGGTGTAAAAACGGTATGCCCTTCTTTCCTTAATCTTTCTGCCGCAGCTTTTATTGCAGGTCTTAAACCAAGTACAGAGTGAAATAAAACTATATTCGCCATATCTCTTTACCTCTTTCCTCAAATATTTTTAAAACTTATCAAATACAATTTCCCATTCATAATTTTCTTGGACTCTAATAAAACTTCTCAACATCCCTCCCAACTGGGCAACCCTCTAAATTATAAAACAACTTCACTGACATCTACTGTCAGCGAAGTATCAATTTTGATAATATTTCATTAGCTCTGACGCAACAGCAACCAGTTTTTTCTTCAAACTCAGCGGTTCTATGACTCGAATGGATTTTCCATAGGATAAAAGGAAATGCGGAACATACGTGTGCATTGATTTTTCCTCCAGCAAAAAGACAGCCTGATTTGAAGACCGTTCTTTCAGATGATGCCCCAAAAACCAATGCAGGCATAAGTCATCCAATGCCTCTGCTCTTCCTTCTATAATTAAAGAAATCAACTCTTCCTTGCCTGCTAAATCAGGCAGCAGATTTTTTAGGAAAAACTCACGGGCTGAAAAAACTTCTGGACGCTTAAATGTCATTTGAGTACGCTTGACATGCACAATCCGCTCAGCCCGGAAGCTACGGATCTCATTCCTTAGATGACAAAATGCAACGGTATACCATTTGTTGTTCCAATATAGCATTCCATAAGGGTCGATAACCCTATGCCGGGGTTGATCATCGTGACTTGTATGATATTCAATTTCTATGGAATACTCATTTGCTACAGCCTGCTCCAATTCCGCCAATACCGATCTGATCGAAGGGTCACCAATGCGGTTTATCACCTCAAAACCGGCTAAATGCCGGTTTAGCATGCTTTCCTGCTCCCGGTTCGAATAAATTTTCAATTTTTCCGTCGCATTGCTTAATGCCTCACCAAAAGGATAGCCGGCTTCTTCTGCAAAGACAGCAGCATGGAGAAGTGCCTTTTGCTCTTCGACATCAAAAAGCAGAGGTGCTCTGATAAAATTGTTCAACAAGCTATACCCGCCGTTATGACCTGAGTCGGATATTATAGGCACCCCGCTGGCACATAGTGCATCAATATAACGGTAAACCGTCCTTATATTTATTTCCAACTTCTCCGATATCTGTTTTGCAGTTATTTTTGCGCCTGAATTAAGCATCCACAAGATTGCCAGCATATTATCGTTTTTTGGCATAACATAAAATCCCTTCCTCCATTAACTCCAATATTGCAGCTATTTAATACAACTCTGGCCACGTGATACCACAAATCTTCTACTTTTTTAAAATTAAGGCGGTTAACCAAAAACCAATGCCAAGAACAACCAATAAACCGGAAACAAATACCCAAACTGGCATATGGAATCCATACAGATAAAAAATTAGAGAAGCCGCTGTTATCCATAAGGAGCCTAACAGTATCCAGTGAGGAACATTTTTTACCAAAGGAAGCCCGATTGTAATTAGCATAAGACCACCAGTTAGAAATGACATAAATTCGCTGTTCATCAAATCGGTTGGTTTTAGTATTCCTCCCCCAATACCTACAATCAAGCCGAGAACTATAAGAACATACCCTAAAATTGTTAATCCAGACATAATGCTTACCATCCTTCAATTTGTTATATTTTGCTTATTCTTTTTGCAGATCAGTTATGCCTTTTATAATAAACTCCACAAGAAGCTGTATTGTTTGAGGATAATGGCCTATCCCAGCTTCTTCTTTATGAGTATCAAGATAGATTAATGAATCAAAAAGTGCAAGGATATGCGAATCATCAATATCACTTCGGATTCTTTCCTCAACCCTCCATTTTTTCAATAACTCTTTGAAAAAATCATATACAAAATAATCATTCTTGTTTTCTTCCTCACGGTATGTCTTTTCCAAGTCACCTGCAACATCCTGGTCATACCATTCTTTTAAGACCAAATTGGAGTTTAATGTATCCAGAATCTTCGACATAAACTTTGTAGTTATGGCAATAGGGGTATCCTCCAGATTTACAGAATCTATAATTGCCCTTTTTGCCTCTTCGTTTTCCCTGAAGTATATCTCTGCGAAAAGTTTCTCTTTTGAGGTATAGTGGTTATAGAAAGTCCCAACACTTACCCTGGCTCGTTTCGTTATATCTGAAACATTTATATCCTTAAAGCCTTTTGATAGGAACAATCTTCTTCCAGCTTCAAAAATGGCAGCTTTTTTATCTAGCATTCTATTGACCTCCATTTATAATGAATGAATATTTTATTCATTCATTATTGTAGTATTCAAGATTTGACATGTCAAGTGAATATATAAATGGGTGGTAAACGCGAAATAAAGTGTGACTGTCTTATCCTGAATACCATTTCCATGAGATCGATCTGCTTCATTCTACTTAACACTCAAAATATGATGCAGTTGATTGTCATTAAATCAACTCCCGTTCGATAATAACCTGTAGGTTTCTTGCATGAAAAAATCTGTCAAACTCAGTAATCTCTTCAGTATCCGCAACACATTGCTCAACTTTTATCTTGAGAATGTCATCAATGTAACATTTGAATTAAGTTCATTTCCTGTCACAACATAGATATCAGGTGTAACTTCAGTAATCTTCATCAATTCTCTTCCTTTCATGCACTCAGCAATTATTCTGCTTCATTTTGCTTAATGCCCATTTAGCCATTTCCTTGACATTTTCGTCAGGATCATCAAGAGCTTGAGTGAAGTTCTTGGTATATTTTTTCGCATCCTCGTTTGCCATCGCCCGGATAATATTACATTTCCACTGCCAAAAGTTATCTTTTCCGATATATCCGAAGCGCGGCTGCAGTTTTTCCAGATATGCTACCTCATCCATTGAAAATATATTTTCCAGGTCCATCATATCCTCCAGGGGTGAAGGTTCAGCAAATACTTCCGTACCATTCCACCTGTTAGCCGGGCAAGCATTCTGGCAGGCATCGCATCCATATATGCAGGTGCTCATTTTTTCCCGAAGTTCCTCATCCGGCAATGATGTTGATTTGTACGTCAAATAGGCAATGCAACGAGTAGCGTCCATTTTCATCGGTGCTGACAGTGCTCCCGTGGGACATGCTTTTATACAGAGATTGCAGTTTTCGGGGCACGGATATCTGGCGCTGTCCGCAGGTTTTTCATACTCAAGCTGTTTATCAACCACCCAGGTATCAATTGAATTCCAGGAGCCATGTTGGGTATATAGAAAGGTATTATTGCGGAACTTTCCCAGACCGGCTTTCACAGCCGCCCACCTTTTAGGCAATGGAACCTGCGCTGTTTTAAAACCAAGCTGATTCAAAAATTTCTCAAAGGCATTTTTACCGGCATATTCCTTTGAATAGCTTAGCTCGCCGTCAAACAGGAAATATTTGCCGATGAATTTTTCCAGTCCGTCAGGGATTTGATATTTATCATACCGCCTCAGACAGACAATAATGGATTGCCCCCAGGGAGCCTTTTCTTTGGGATCGGCCATAGCTTTGAACTTCTCATAATATGGAGCGGAATGAGGAAAAAGCGTGCTTCGCTTCTCCAAACCTGCTATAAATTCCTTAAAAAAATCTGCTTCAATGATTCCGCAGGCTTCATATCCGGCTTTCATCGCTTCAGCCTTAACAGCTTCTTCTAAATTCTTCATTTAAATTTTTCCCTCATCATTTCTATTTGTTTTTATCCTGTTTTCATGATATATTAAAACCAATCCAATAAAAATATGAACTTTTCGAAGTTATAGTTCATTTCTAGTGAACGGTTGGTGAATTTATGGAATTGAAACAACTTCAAACGATTAAATCGATCCTTGAAGAAGGCAGCTTTCTAAAAGCAGCCGAAAAACTGGGATATGTTCAATCTACAATCACCCTGCATATTCAGCAATTGGAAGAAGAACTGGGAATCAGGCTGTTCGAAAAAACAGGCAGAAGAATGCGCTTATCCCAGGAAGGTACTTTTTTCTGGACAAACGCCCAATCCATCCTTGAACATGCGGACTCTCTGAAAGAA
>CAZUGK010000021.1:8260-43436 GCA_964619815.1 uncultured Clostridiaceae bacterium
TTCCTCGGGCCAGTCAGGGCATGTCCGATTGGGAGCCATTGGAACAATCGGTCAAACAATGCTGACCCCGAAAATAATTGCTTTTTGCAAAAATCATCTCAATATGAAATTGACCCTTGAGTTCGGCGGCACGGAAAGTATCAGTCAGCTCGTTGCAGGAAGCCAATTGGATATCGCTATTTGTCCCGCTCCTCCGGCCGGTTTGAACCTTTCATTTGAACCTCTCCTTCTGGAACCCATGGATTTATTGCTGCCGCAGGAGCATCCCCTTGCCCGGGAGGAACAGATCTTCCTTAATGATCTGAGCAGCGTCAATTTACTGCTGACCGAGCCCGTTTGTTCCTATCGCAATGAAGTTGAACAGCATTTTAGCACGGCAGGAGTATACCTTAAATCATCGATACAAATCAGCGATATCAGCACGATCATACAATTTGTACAGGCGGGCCTCGGCTGTGCTATTCTACCGGTATCGGTCATTGATCCTCCCTCTCCGATGACAGTCAGGAGGAGCTTGGTTGATGCCGAGTTTGGTCTCAGGATCGGTATTATCCGCAGAAAAGAGCGGTTGGGAAAAATCTCTGAGAAGCTTTATTCTCAGCTTTTATCCGAGTTAAAATCGGTATAGATGTCCAGATATATCTTTTCATTGAGCAATATCATCCAAGCAATTCATTCTTCCCATATGGTATAGTTGAAATGAAAAAATAAGCAAGGAGCGTATAACATGCCCAATGAAACCAGAACTGTATGCTATGATACTCAGCTTCAGATAGAAGCCTATCGTCTCGAGGGAATCATGCAGAGATTCCCCAACCACTTTCATGATTATTATGTCATCGGATTTATAGAGAAGGGTCAGCGGTACTTGCTGTGCAAAAATCGGGAATACATTATCAATCCCGGTGATATTGTTCTTTTTAATCCGAAGGACACCCATTCCTGTGAGCAATTGGACGGGAAAACACTGGATTACCGCTGTATCAATATCCAGCCGGAGGTTATGAAAAGGACTGCCCTTGAAATAACAGGACGCGAGTATTTGCCCCAGTTCTCGCAGACTGTTCTTTGCCGCAGTGAGCTTGCCGGGCCTTTGAGGGAGCTGCACTGCATGATCTGCCAGGACGAAACCGACTTTGTCAAGGAGGAGCTGTTTCTTTTTCTGATGGGACAGCTTTTACAGGAATACTCGGATACGACATCGGAAAGGATGGTACAGGAGCAGACTTCCGAATTTAAAACTGTATGCGACTATATGGAAACAAACTATGCTAAACCAATTACATTGGATGAGTTAAGTGCTCTGACCGGCCTCAGTAAGTATCATTTTCTGCGTTCCTTTACCCGTCAGAGAGGAATTTCCCCGTACAGATACCTGGAAACCATCCGTGTCAGCAATGCCAAAAAGCTGCTGGAGCAGGGTGTCTCTCCTGCAGATACGGCACTTTTGACAGGCTTCAGCGATCAGAGCCATTTTACAAACTTTTTCAAAAAGTTCATCGGCTTGACCCCCCGACAGTACATGCGGATATTTCTGAATGAAGCCCAAATCCAGCTAACGGCTTCAAAGGAGGAAGTATGACAGATTCAAAAAAACAGCTGCCGGTCTTCTGACGGCGGTTTTGGCACATTTTCTTTTAAAAAGCGAACCGCTCCGCCCCCAATTTTTTGCCGGCTGCCGCCATTGTCTATATTTTACTGATCGATTTCAACGGAAGCTTTGTTCTGAAGCTGAATCCGCTGGGAGACATTCCTACTGTTCTCGCACCCGTGAGTTGAGCGGTATTTATGATTCTGCACGAAAATATTACAGGAACAGCCGTGCTGGGGATACTCCTTACTTTACCAGGTCTGTTCCTGTCAGAGAAAAAATATCAGGAAAGAACAAGTTTGAAGGAGAGGATATCTCATGAACCATGAAGAAACCAAATGTGTAATCGTAGTCGATGAATCCCTTCCCACAGGGATTCTTGCTAATACTGCCGCCATTTTGGGAATCAGCCTTGGCAGGCTGGTGCCCCAATCAGTCGGTCCGGATGTTGAGGATGCTTCCGGCAGATCCCATACCGGGATTATCACACTACCACTGCCTGTTTTAAAGGGAAACCGTGAATTGCTGAGAGTGCTGCGGGAAAAGCTGTACACTCCTGACTTTGCAGATCTGACTGTTGTGGATTTTTCCGATGTAGCACAAGGCTGTCATGTCTATAACGATTACATACAAAAATCGAAAGCCACACAGGAAGCGGATTATACCTATTTGGGGATAGCCGTATTCGGCAACAGGAAAAAGGTAAACAAACTGACCGGGAGCTTATCTTTATTAAGATAAGCAATAAAAGTTGGATGTATATTTGAGGGAATACGATAAATGCTTTGAGAGAGAGGCTTGTGGTTGAAACGTTTTATTCTTCCTCCCGACCACAATTCGTCATCAGAACCACTGCTTCAACGTGCCTTGAGTGGCCAATAATAATGTCGCTTGAAGCTGATTGCCCCTTGGCGGCAGCCGAAGCCACGGTATAAATCAATAACGGTATACCTGCTCTATCCAATGGCTGAAAGATCATCGTGCTTGCTGTCAGACTCGCATGCATCAGCATCGTAACCGGCAAATCCCGTCCACCCCAGCTCCTCAAAAATGTCAACCGTTATTCCTCCGCCTACTCCGGAGATAATCTTTGTTCGCATGATAAGCCTTCTTTCATGCTTTGATCTTGTTTTACAGGAATCTGAACAGAACCTTTTTCTTATACTCCTTATACTGCACTCCGAACTCTTCCTCCAAATATTTTTCTTCCTCTTTGGCAAACACCTTGAATGCAATGAATGTAGGTATGATTGTGAGCAGTGTGAGCCATGAGTTGAGCAGTAATAACAGACCCGGCACGGTGAGCAGGATCTGGAATGTATACATCGGGTTGAGGAACAATGCGTACAGCCCTCGCGTTGCCAACCGTCCTTTTTTGTGAGCACTCAGCATGCCGAACGCCGCGATTAAATTAAGTGAGAAGCCAACGATTGCAAGAACAACTGCTATGATGACAATACTATTGTAGCCCTTCGTAATCCTAAACGCAGGTACGAGCAGCAGACTTATGCCTTCTGTCACAACCAGCGAGATGAGCAGGACGAACATGATCTTGCCTGCAACGCCCATTAATGACATTTTCTTTACCATAATTCATTCCCTCCCTTCGAAATGACCGACAATCGCTATTTGCGTATGAATATGGTGATCACAGTTACCAGCACAAGCGCGGTTGCGATGTAGTTGAGCGGCTTGTAGCATTGGGGCAGTTCTAATCCCTTCGAGAAATTAGCGCCGATCCAAAGATTAAAGCCAAACATACCTAACACCGCCAGTAAAGTGATAACCACCAGAACAATTTGAAATGCTTTCATGATACAATTCTCCTTTATCATTTTTATTCCATCTTTGTTGACATATACGCTCTCACATGGTATGATATGCGTAAAAGTATAACAATGTTCTACTTTTAAAATTAGTATACCGCCAGTTTACTTTTCTGTCAATAGGAGATTTGAAAATAATGAAAGAAAATTTATCTAAGCGAGAAGCCAATAAAGCACAAAAAAAAGAAACCTTCTTAAAAGCAGCCGAGGAGCTATTTGTTGAAAAAGGCTTTGAGAATACCTCTATCGAAGAGGTGGTTAGGCGCGCGGGTCTTACAAAGCGAACGCTATACCAATATTTTCAGAGCAAGGAAGACCTCTATTATGCCGTTGCACTCAAGGGTGCCCGTCAGCTTTACGAAGCCTCAATAGATGCTCTAAAACGCGGTGAAAACGCCCGCGAGAAAATTCGGCTTGCAAACCTCGCACATCTTAACTTTTATAAGGAGCACCATGATTCGTTTCAGATCTTAAACTATAGTCCTGCCAACAGGGAAAACAGCGAAGCAAGCCCACATTATCAGGAGATCCGCGTGCTGGACGCAGAGAGAATGATGCATATCGCGTCGCTGATGGCCGCCGGCGCGTCAGACGGCAGCATAAATCCCCAGTTGGATATGAAAAAAGCAGTGCTGTTCGGGTTCTTTTCCGCCTTCAGCCTACTTTACACCTTTGCCTTTACAGATAAAAGCATCTGGAAGGCACTGCAGTTGGACGAGGATGAATTCCTGCGGTTCAGTTTTGATTTGCTTTCAGATGCCTTGAGATGATTGTTGCTATCATTTATAATACGATGTCATCTATAAAAACCCTTAAAAAAACGGGCCTAAAAATGCACTTTTTCAGCCCGTTTTTTATTCATTTTTCGCTCCAAAACCACTATATATTATGGTCAAACCGCCCTATTTCTCCTTTTGACCACTATTTGTCATCAGAACTATACTCTTAACGTGTGTTGTACAGGTAATACAGATGTAGTTTATATCGCTGATTTTCAGATTGTTTATCCAAATCGTAATTCTCCCTACTTCAAAATTATAAAACGTTAGTTATTCTCATCTTGCATCTTTTTGCCCTTTCATTGGTTAACACAATCAATAATTTTACAGCATCGGAACTTGAATACCAAATGAAATACCTACACTCATTAAAATTACAAATACAACACCTGTTATTAATGTAAATATGAAAAGCTCAAACCCGGTAGTTCTAATAACAGACCTCATTTCGATGAAAAAGTATATTGCCTTCCATATAAGCAGCATAATAAAAAATGTATTTATAAGAAACCCGAATATGCTATAACCTATAAAAAGACCAAGCTTTGAATGTACCAAGCTATAGGCAATGATGCATATAAAATTTGGAACATAACTAAATCCCCATGTTGAAACAATTTCTTCAAAACTCACCTTCTTTTTGAAAATTGTAGAAAGCAGCCAAAACAGCGTACATGCGGCCATCCAGGTTAAAACACCTACCAGGAACATGGCCAGCATACTGTTAACACTGATGCTTATTTCAAACTTATTTTTGTAATTGAAATAATAAAACACAGGAGCCAGTATAGAACCAAACAAAGCTGTTATAAGCACCACAATGGTTGAGGCTAGAAGTTTTCCTTCTATTTTTTTCCTATTTATAATCTCAAGGGGTAAAAATACTGATCTGCAGATATTCTTAATAATATTCATTACATCACCGCATTCCTATTAAGTTAGATAAAATACAGGTGTATGCATTTCCCATAATAGTCCAAAGAATCCCCGAGATAACTATAGAAAGTGCACATGCAGACCTCAGAGGCCTTTCGAAAATCAACCTTTCAATTTTTAATATAGCAGGATTGTTATTATTATTTTCTTGAATCAGAATTTGTTCCAGTATTTTTTCCTTAAGGCCTTGAGGCGGCGCTGCCTCTTTATCAATTGATTTTATTATCCTTTCAAAATTTTTTTCACTCATGAGAAATCTCTCTTCCTTCTATCTTCAAATATTCTCTAATAAAGCTTTTTTTTGCTTTTTGCAGCACCCCATCAACTGCTTTAGTGGTTCTTCCAAGATGTTTGGCAATTTGCTTAATGCTATATCCGTCAATATATTTCATAATAAGTGAATACCTATATAAAGGGTTGATTTGATTCAGAGCTTTTGCCACCTGCATTCTTGTTTCATTTCTTAAAACTACACTCTCCAATTCAAAATCGGGAGACTGTTCAACAAGGTTGTCAATGCCGGGAATTTGATGCCTTTCATCGGAAGCACTCTTTCTATAATGCTCACAAAGCTTATTTTTAGCGATAGCACATAGCCATGTCCTATACATACTCCTGTTCTGAAACCTTTCATGTGCCAGCCATGCCGCAGCGAATGACTCCTGGACTATCTCCTCGGTTATTTGGGCATCATAAGCAGTTCTTATGAAAACAAAGGAATATACATAATCAAAATTTTCATTGTATAGCTCAGAAAATATTTCGTTTTTGCTTTTATTGTTAAAAAACCTCTCAAACATATCTTTGTTTCTCTTTCATCCTAAAGACCTCCATAGATGAATCTTTAAGCTATTCCACTGAAAATCCATATTTAAAAAGCTTCCTGTCTTCACTATATAATTCCAGTATATAATTCCCACTTTTTAGCTTATTTCCTTCCAGCAAATACGAGATTACCCCTCGCTGGTTTGTAGACAACTCTTTTGTTTCTTCTTTTATGGTCTTACCTTCAATAATCCATTTGACAGTAAACTGCGAACCCTTGGGGCACTCCACAAGATAAATATTGGCATATATATCCTTCCCTGCCGGGATCCCAGTTTTAGCTTTTTCGTTAAATTTATTAATTTCTTTATCCAAAACCATATACAAGTCACTATCTTGAGAAGATTTTGCTGTTTGAAAATTTTGAACATTTATTATCGTTTTATCCGATATAATCATTCCCATGACGGGACCATCACCTTTATTGACAAATATGAAACCCAAAATTACAGCAGCTACTATCAATAATGTTATCGCTATAATTGATGTTTTTTTACTCATTTATTTCACTCCTATTCCCCATAATTAAGTTCATCCTGCTTTGAAAACACCACTATGCATAATAATATCATAAGCACCGAGTAAATTATGAACAAAAGCAATCCCAGAGTAATTTCGCTCTTTTGCGCATAACCGCTTAAAGCATTCATTATAAGTGCAGGCGATATCATACTAATCTTTTCTATGGCTTCTTGACTAAATCCAATAGTCTTTGCCAATCCCTCAACCACAGCCAGAAAGAGTCTTGGAACAAAAAACCCTCCCAGGATGACAGAAATAATAAGAGCCGTCTTGGATGATCTTAAGATAATAGACAGCATAAGCCCCATCAGATTATAAATAAACATGAAAACTGTAATCGGGAATATATATCTAAGTGTTAACATACTGATGCTAAGGTTCTTTGATGCAATAAGATATATTAGTAGGATCATCAACACATACACACCTGCAAAAATTACTGATATAATGAAGCTACCGAAAATCTTGGTTAATATTACCTTCTTCTTTGAAACATCAGCTGTAAGGATTAAGTCCATTATCTTGTTTTCTCTTTCCATCGAAATACTGTCATAATTAAATGCTAAAGCTATAATAGATCCAAAAAGGTTAAAAGAAAATACAATTGCCATAAAATGCATTTGTCCGGACTGCAAAACACTTTCTACACTTCCCGAACCGAAAATAAACCAGGCCTGCAGAAGCACCATAAACCCCAGTAAAAAAAACATTCTCATATTTATACTGTTTTTGAAATCTCGCTTGAGTAGTACCATAATGCTATTCATCTAGGCACCCTCCTTGACCAGATTATTATAGAAAGCTTCCAACCCTTGGCGTTTCACGCCAAACACTTTGATGCCTTTTTCATAGAGGAATTGAAGCAGTTCGGGAACCTCATGCCTCTCGATATTAGCAAATAGTTTTTGTCCTTTAATATCACATCTACCTTTTTTGTCATCCGGCAGTTGCTCCACTAGATTATTACTTGCATCTTCTATTTCTATTTCATAAACAGTACTGAACAATCCTTGATACAGAATTTCACCTTTTTCAATTATTGCAACACTGCTGCAAATATTGTCCAGTTCCATTAGAACATGCGATGATATAAAAATGGAACATCCTTTTCTATTCAATATTTTAATGATTTCCCTCAACTGCTGCACACCCAGAGGGTCTAATCCTGCGGTCGGTTCATCAAGCACCAGTAATTCAGGTAACCCTATGGTAGCTATTACAAGCTGAAGCTTTCTTTGCTGCCCTGGCGATAAATTTTTTACTGTCTTCTTCATGTCAACTTCAAGCTCAGAAGCAAATTTTATACTTTCTTTCATATCTGCTCCTCTTAAGCTGGCAAAAAATTCTATTAGCCCTTGTGCACTTACATTATCATGAAACCTTACATTTTGCGGGAGAAATCCTATTTTGCTTTTAATGACATTTGTGCTTTTTATACTCATATCCCGCTTTAACACTTCAACTGTTCCATTACTTGGCTTCATTAATCCACAAACAATTCTCATAAATGTTGTCTTGCCTGCTCCATTCTTACCAATAAATCCAAAAATCTCTCCTTGCCCTACCGTGAGTGATAAATCTTTTAAAGCATGAAAGTCTTTAAAGTACTTATTAACATTTTGAGTAAATATTACCGCATTATCTTTCATCTCAGCAACTCCTTTCAATAGGTTAGTTGCATAAAGATAAAAAATCCCCCTGTTAAAGTTATAATTTTTTTTAGTTTTAAAAAAAGCCGCAGCAATGGTGTGATGAACATCGTCGCTTAATGTAAGCCTTCTCTTTTCAATCTTAGCATCATCCCTGAATTCAACCGTTTGATTTTTCTTGAATTCTCGTGTTGTTGCATACTCATCATATTCTTCATGGTCGGAATTAAAGCCGTTTACAGTTGTGCCGCCTACCATCAGGTCGCTCAAGGTAGCATCATTGGCTGGCGTGTAATTATCCACGACATTCACCATCAGGCTGGCGGTGGCATCGGTATCGAAGGTGATCTCAAATTCAAGTGCAGTACCTTCCGATGGCGCAAGATCCCACAGGTAGCTCTCTTTGATGGTCAAGATATCTCCGTCCACCGTAAAAGCATCGGGTATAGTTAAATAATCTGAACCGTAGACTACATCGGTGACCGTCAGCGCACTGTTCCAGGTGATGGTTGTGGTGATATCAGCGGGGGCACTCAGGTCGTAATTGACGGATGCCGGGCTGATGGAGGGCGGCATCGCTTTGTATACCTCCACAGTTTTCGGAGAAACGGAAACCATGTATCCTACCGGTGCAGAAACTGCTACCGTTACATTGCCCTGTGTTGTTACGGAGGTTAATACAATAGACCAGGTTGTTCCACTGCCTGTCAAAGCTCCCTTGACCACTGCACCTGTACCGCCGGTGATGATGACAGCATCCTCCGTCAGGCCTGCAATAGCCGGATCGAAGGTAAGGTCTATTTTCGTGGATGTAGTCGTATTAACTGTGCCATCCGCTGTTGCAGATTGCAAGGTAACCGGTATTAGCACCTCCAGCGCTATAGGAACGGATTTCTCCTGCGCATCCACATCAAAGCTGCCGGAAGCTTCACTATACCCCGCTACCGTGACCAGATAGGTATAACTGCCTTCTGACAGGTTAAAAACTGCTTGTCCATTTGCATCTGTGGTCCTGGTTTCTGTTCCCACTGTCACTTCAGCACCTTCAATCGGATCAGCACCATCGGTTACAGTAAAGGTTACATGCCCGAAAAGCTCAAAGCTGTAGGTTCCGGAAACCAAGAAATTAACGATGTTGGAAATATTTCCATAGGTGTCCACACATACCAGGTACACATTGTAGCGATTGGGGGTAAAGCCTGAAATATCCGCTGTGACGCCGGTATATGCTCCTGCTGAGGGATAAGTCTGCTGATTGGAATAGTAAGCCATTTTGCCGGACACATCCTGGCCCGCGGCCACCTGTGCTTTGGAAGGAGTAGGCTGGCCCGCAGGCAAAATTACATATTTGAATGTTCCTGCCTCGTTAAATTCACAGGAGAAGCTTGCCGTTCCGCCGGATATATTGACAGGAGTATTGCCCCTTCAAGCAGGAGGGGTCTGATCCTGCACTGTAGTAAAAGCTTCGTTTACTACATTTGATACATTCCCCGTTGCGTCTATTCCTACCGCATAGGCTATGTAATCCGAAGAATGCTCCAGGCTGCCGACGGACGCTGTAAATGCTGTACCGCTGTCTTTCACAGTACCACTGTCAGCTATAATATCGCCCGCATAGGGAGCGGCCTCGGAGGAAAGCCTGACCAAAACATACATATCGGCAGCCTCATCGGAAGTAACAGATATGTTCGCCGAAAAGTCAGAAGGCATTATCTCACCGATAACTATTTGTGGGGGCGCCGCATCCCCGGGATCAACACCGGATTTGCAGAGAACCGCGAATTCCTTTTTTACACCTGAAGCAAGCTCCGCCGTGACCGTCACCTCAGTATCACTTGCCGGGCTTGTAAATGTCGCATTTCCGCCGGAAAATTCAAGTATCCCGCTCGGATTAGCCCTCCGACATATCTGGTATACCAGCTTTGATTATCGGTACTTGTGGCAGAGATATTGCAGGCGGAATAGCTGCTATTTACCGTCATTGAACTGTTTCCTGCGTTAGCTAAGGTGATTTCACCGAAAGGTCCCCCAAGACAGGCCATTAAATTATTTGAAGAGATGTTTCCTGTTGAAAAGCAATTACTAAAAACAGCATTTTTAGAAAATCCGTCAATACCGACCGACCCAACCAGGGCGGCGCCGTATCTCACTTCGCCCCCGATATTTGCATCGACGACGCCCAAATTTCTGATACCACAGGTCCCCAATAGAGCCCCAAATAGCCGAACAATCCTGCGCAATTGTCACTTTCGACATACATCGTAAGATTGCTTACAATATGTCCATCACCGTCAAAAATGCCGTAAAACCGGTTGTCGTTTGTACCGATGGGTACCCATTCCTTTCCGGCCAGATCGATGTCCGCGCTAAGCTTTATGTATTTGTTGGCAAACTGATTGCCGCTGTTTACCAACGAAGCAAGACCGGCCAATTCCTCTGCCGTACCAATAATATACGGATTGCCGCTTGATCCCTGTCCCAGAGCTGTCTGATCGTTATACCATTGAGTATCCGGTATGCCGCTGTCCTGCCAGCTCTCAGTCAGTCCGGCGGCAGATACCGTGACTGCAGGTATCATACCAGACAGCAATACGATACATAATATTATTGCTATTATTTTGTTTTTTACTTTCACCGGTAATTACCTCCCTCATTACATTCTAACTGAAAAAAACAACAACCCTGTTCAGTTGAAACTGCACCGCATTGTCGCTTTGTTTTAAAGAATAGCATATAAAACCAGAAATTAAATCGTACCAAAGTACTGCAAAAAAAGAGACACGCGCCTGTACTGCGCGTATCCCGTGTACGTAATTATTCTACTCTCTATTGTCTGCATGTCTCCCGGATTATAGCAACCCCAGCTCCTGGACCAGCTTGACGCATTGGGCGCGGTTTTTTAATCCCAGTTTGCCGTATATGTTCCCTTCCTTCATTCCAATGCGAAGCGACTCATCCATATACCTTAAAGCAAGGCGCACATGATTATTCTTGAAAGAAAGCAATGCCAGAAGATTCAGTACCTCCACCCGACTGTGGAGCCTCCTGTTGTCCCCGGTAAATGAAAGTAGCCTTTGCAGAAGAAGCTGAGCATCCTGGGTCCGGTTCAATAATATCAGAACTCTTGCATAGATAATCAGTTCAAATTCCCTGATTCTGTTGAGCCCTGTAAATATATTGAGCTTACTGGAGAAAAACCATTCCTGCACCTTGTCCGTGTATCCGGTATCAATAAAAAGCCTGCACCGGAAAGCATGAGGCGAATAATTCCAGTGTGCCTTTCCACTGCCATGGAGCAGTTCTTCACATTCTTCCAGTACGGTGAAGGCACCGGCAATATCTCCACCGGCCCGTTTAATCCGTGCAATGTCCACCATGGCAGGGACAAGGGCACCGGGGCAATTTGCTTCCTGTGCTTCTTCCAACGCTTTCAGCAGATAGGGCAGGGACTCCTCCATCCGGTTGCTTTCATATAAGTACTCACCTGCTCCCAATGGCGCGTATCCGGGATTTTTCGAAATCATCCCCCTATAATTTTCGGTCATCTTTCCATATTTATCGGGATCTTCTCTGAACAATCCCGCCAGCAGGTTGATAGGACAGCGGTAGAAATAGATATCCGCCGTATTGAAATCATTGTATTCCGACATTTTATAATACTTGTCCTCATTTGTCTCAGCTGCTGAGAAAAGCAGCGACAGATACTCGACGTTACCTTCTCTTATAAGCAGGTTAGCTTCCGCCAAAGTACATACCGTCCGGCTGTAGCTGTTCCATCCGGGGACGGAAGCATATTGGCGGTCCTCTCTTACCGTTTTCATTTGCTCAACCCACTGCCGCGACAAATCATACCGGCCGATTTCCGCATAATACAATGCATAAATCACAGCAGTTTTAAAGCTTTTGTCTTTATACTCTTCAGGCAGCCGCTCTATCCACGATAACAGCATGCCGAAATCATTTCTGTGGATCAAATGATCAATCCGGTGCTCTATCATTTCAAAGGCTTCCCGGTGTGAGCCGCCGCACAAAAAGTGTTCAATAGCTTCCGGTATAAAGCCGCGCTCCCGGAACCATTGAGCAGCTCTTGTATGCAGACCTGGAATTTGCTCCGGGTCAGTTTCCGAAAGGAGCTTGTAAAGAAAGCTTTTAAAGAGATGGTGATATCGGTACTCCTGTCCATGATTATCCACAGCTGTCAGGAAGCTGTTTCCTTCACTGATTTCCTTCAACATCCGGCGTCCGTTATTGTCTCCTGTAACTGCCATTTGATCTTACGCCTTGCCAGTTCAATATCTGGCGACCTCCGGCTGATAAAAACCAGGTGCATTTTTGCGGGCAGATAGTCAATCAGGTAGGACAGCCCATGCAAAATAGAAGAATCGGTAATCAAATGAAGATCATCCAGCACAAGCAGGAAATCGGATTGCACCACCGACAGCCGGTCGATTAAGATGTTGATATGTATATTGGCTTTCAACAACTCTAAAGAAGAAAAAACATATTCCGTGTCTTTACTAAGATCGTTGCAAATGCCGTCTAGTGCAGTACATACGTATTGCCAGAACACCATGGGGTTATTGTCGTAGGAGTCCACCGACATCCATGCCGCAGGCAAACCGCATTTATCCAGCCAGTCCAGAACGGCCGTAGTCTTGCCGTAGCCCGCAGGAGCCATTACTAAAGTAAGTTTACAGGTCAATGAATTATCCAATCTTTGATGCAAGCGTTGGCGGGAAATCAAATATTGATTAATTTCCGGCTTGCTGCATTTAGTCCCAATCAATTCTGCTTTATATGCAATTTCTGCCATAACTGACGCTGCACCTCACTTCCTACACTCTTTTCTATTATATAATATCGGTATACAAATAAAAATTTTTGAATCCTTGATATGCCATTACAATGATTTAGAGAAGCTTAGGGACTCATCACCGCTGGCCATTTAGCCATTTTTGCTTTACTTCCCGCCGCTCATACTTTCGACAAAAGTGTACAATTTTCAACATGCCTTGAGGATACAAAAAAGATGCCGCTTGAACCCAGTGGAGCCTTGGCGGCAGATATATTTCTGAAACAGTCGCCTGTGCTTTCATCTTTTATTTAGCTCCCCAGGAGGAATACAACATCTTCCTCATTATAGGATTTCTACATACCCTTCTGTTCCATGCACACGAATTCGTTGCCCATCTTTTATCAGTTTGGTGGCATTTTCTACTCCGACAACTGCTGGCAAGCCATATTCACGTGCGATAACTGCTCCGTGGGTCATCAGTCCACCAACTTCGGTGACTAAGCCTTTTATGGATACAAACAATGGTGTCCAGCCAGGATCAGTAAAGGAGGTGACTAATATATCTCCATCTCCTAGATCAGCATCTTCCATGTCTAAGATGACACGTGCCCGTCCCTCTATAACTCCGGAAGAAACAGGCAGACCTACTATAGCGACCGCTGGGATATTTTCTCGTTTGTACTCACCGGAGAGTGTTTCACCATCAGACGTGATAACACGTGGGGGAGTTAGTTTTTCGTATAATTTGTACTCGTCTTGACCTTTGCTGATGATCTGATATTCCAGTTTATTTGTGCGTACGACTTCGCGAAGTTCTTCAAAAGTGAGATAGTATATATCTTCTTTTTCATGAGTAACGTTGGCTTGCACGAGTTGTTCGGTTTCTTTAAGTAAAGCCTGCTTATATACGAAGTAGCGAGTAACCATGCCGTATTTGGGATATTCCCTAAACCCGCTGAAATTCCGGATTAGGTCGATCATTCTTTTTGTTTCTTTGGCTTTTTGCTCACCATCCGGTAATTGCTTCAACCGTACTAACAACTCTTGTTCTTTTTTCAAAGACTCCTGTTGCCCTTGCTCAAATTTCCGATTGCCGGCATTAGGCTCAAAGCTTTTGATGTTACTGAGAATCAGGGGGACAAGTGTAGTTGGTTTCTCGCTCCAACGAGTTTTAGTAATATCGATTTCTCCGGCACATCGCATTCCGTATTTGTTGAGATAAGCATAGATAGCGTCTTGGGTTTCCTGTCCACCATCAAACTTAACCAGTTCATCCAAAAAATTATCATCTTTTACATGTTGTAAATAATCAATTACTTCCGGATAAGGACGAATCACATCTGCGACATCCAATAGCTCCAGACCCATTTTCGAAGTAATATTGTTTGGTACGGATTGGGAAAGCGTGTCTGCTGCGTTTTTTTCACCTAACCACTTCATCATTTTTTCATTGATCCATGATGAAGCATCCATAGCAGCCATAATCACACCCAAATTTTGTGGGTCAGATAAAAACTTCTTTAATTGCCGGATGTCTTCCAGAATAAAATCAAATAAATCCGATCCTGATTTTGTTTGGATGTTATGTTTTAACTCTTCTATTGATGTTTGACTACTCTTAATCAAATCAGAAACGATTGTCGGATCGTTTTCGATTTGTGCTCGAAAACCCGCAGGTGATATAACTTTATTGCTTTTACCGGGACTCGGTTCTTTCTTATCATTTGGTAACGATTTTATAAAATCTCCTCGCTCTATTATGGTCATGAGTGCATCTTTTATGAGCGGATCGGATTGCCCCAAGACATCTAATAGAATTTCTCTGCTATCAGGTGAAGCCAGATTATATGCAACATCAACAAACAACCTTCCACCGGCTTTAAACATGGGTGCATTTGTTGTTAACAGAAAAAAAGACAATCCCAGCGGTTTCATGGGATCGGTCATCATTTGTTGATGACCGACAGATACGTAAACGTGATTTTCTTCATCTTTTCTTATGTTATAATTAAAGTGGGGAGAATCCAATTTTCAAAGAAGTAAACCTTAAAGACGCTAACCCGATGCCAAGGTATATTCAATTCCTACGCCTATAACTGAGTCTATATTTCTAATTTGAAAGTACTTGCTTATTGGGGGAAGACTTATTACCAGTCTTTATACCCAACAAAAAGCATAAAAGATCTATGCGGCGAATTACCTCATAAGCAGAAAAAGATATTAATGTGGTTAGTAATACAATGAGAAAGAACTTTAAGAATAATCCTAAATTAGTCTTTACAATAAAGTATCCCACAAAAGTATTTATAGGTAGATGAAGAATGTATATGGGAAAGGAGGACTTTGATAAATAACTCAATATTTTTGATGGATAATCCAGGTATATATTTCCAAATCCTAAAATTACGAATACCCACAATAAGCGGTTGGCAGTCCTCATCAATTCATAAGAAATCCAAATTAGTGACCATGCAGGAAAGTTGTTAGAGTAACATTGCAGTATGATTTCAAATATAATGCCTAATATTAAATAAACTGTCTTATCACGATTAATAGCCTTTTGATAGTCTTCATTAGTCACCAATATATAACCTAGAAGAAATATGTTGAACTCTTTATATATACCACCGAGTAAGGCTTCAGAATAAATATATGCATTGTATGAAATGGTATCAACAAAAGTACTGCTGTGACCCGCAACCAATCAATGTCATATCTCCGTATTATTTGCGATTTTGTATTCATTATTTTCATTCCCCTCAATAGAGTTTTTTAACAAACCGGATAAAAAACTAAAGCTGCCTTCCTCTATGCATAGAGCTTTCTCAATAAGCTCTTCAGCTGCCTTTATTTTTTGAAAATACTGTTCTTTAGTCCACTTAAAAATACCGGAATCCAATATGAAATGAATCCCTGTAATTAAAATTTCGGAGACCTCCAAGGGATGGCTTACTTTAAATATTCCTTCACTTATACCTTGCTGGATCACCTTACTCATAATAGGCGATAATTTCTTAACCATAGCAATCAAAATCTTTTGATGCATATCTACATTTTTTATATTATGTAAGTGATTTGACGAAGTATTATTCTGCAGGTTAGTTTTTATTTCTTCACTTAACATAAACTTTAATTTATCTAAAGGATTAAGTGACAAGTCTTCTACTATTGACAGCATTGAATTTACAATATCATCGGTGTTTTGCTCAACTAATGCATCTAAAACCTGTTCTTTAGTTTCAAAATAGTAGTAAAAACCGCCTTTTGCTGCCCCAACTTTTTTCATTATGTCATTAATGGATGTTTCCTGGAATCCTTTAATATTGAATAACTCCTGGGATGCTTGTAGTATTTGATTCCTACGAAATACTGACTTGTTCGTTAAATTAGTAATAATAACGCCCCCTCTGAATTGCAGCCCAATGTTTGAGATAATGGAATTTTAAATATTTTCTTGCTTCTGTTGCTTATGAATAATATTATATTTAATTTTTGACCAATGGTCAATTCTTGTGTAATAGAAATGTGTATATAAATAATTTACATTGCTTTTAAAGCTATCGGCCCATTCTTTTACTCTACGAACGCTCTCTTCTTCCGATAAGTCCTCAATTCTGGTCATAATGGTCCACCTTACGCCAAAAGGGTCTAAAATGCTTCCGAATCGGTCACCTGAAACAAAATTGGCAATCGGCTCCCTGATCTTTGCTCCCCTTGCCACTGCATTTTCAAATACCTGATCAACATCAGCAACGTAAATTGCTAAAGAATAGCATGCATTATCCTCATCCGGCGGCAAGACCAATTTATATGACAGATTCGCAGCTCCCAACTGCAAAAAACCATTCCCAAGATCCAATTCCGCATGAACAATTATTTTATTACCATTTCCATCAGAAAATTCAGCAATATCCTTAATCCTTGCATTGTTCCAGCTGCTGTTCTGCAAATGGCTCATTGAACCTTCTCATTTCTCTTATCACTTTCCGAAACGCATCACATACAAGCTTTTTATCTGATGAGTAAATATATCAATTTTTGGATTATTTTTTCCCAACACAACGCTCAACCTCCGTATTTTCAATGCTTTACATGCTTTCATTATACCATATTGAGCATTGAAACCGAAGTATTTTATGGAAATGCAAAAGGGGCTAAGCCTCCTTAAACCCCTTAATGTATAATTATTTTTTGTTTGGCATATTTATTCTATAGCTCTAATTTTTCAGCGGTTTCCCAGGCACTTTTTATTAAAGGGGTGAATCACGTATGCCGAACAAAGACTATATTCAATCGGTTGCTTCCGGGTTAATCAAGCGGTATGATACGAGAGATCCTTTTGAACTATGTAAAGCTATTGGAGTTGAAGTTTTTTATGCTGATTTAGGTCATCTCAAACGATAAAGAAGATCCTGAGCTGATACAGTTTAGCAGGAAAAGCCCCGATAGTCGATGTGTTAACTCTCGCCTTGTTAATTAAATAATTATTTCTTATTTAAAGAAGAATGTGACATCCGTATACTGACCTATTGAGTTTGCCCAAGAAAGGAAGCGTTCTATATTCATTGTACTTTGGCATGGCGTGTCACGACTCAATGATATATCGCTATTTTATTTAATTACTCATTCCTCTCTACAAACCTAAGATGTGGGTAATGAATAGCCTATAAGCAAGGGGGCTGCATGCGAACCATAGCGGTTTCACAGTTCTTTCATCGTAATACTTCTTTTAAGCAACAAATCCCAGTTTATTATTCAGAATTTGTTGCTTCTTTTATTGGTTTTTGATGTAAATCTTGATAAATATTATTATTTTTTACGGCAACTTCATTCAATTTTAACTAATTTTATTACTGGACGAGGTTTTTGAAGTCGACAGTAATATTGATAATATAATTTGTCACTTCGAATCTAGCGTTAATAATCAAAAATCTATACTTCTACACTTGCTTGATTCTGTCCAAATACTCATTTATAAGATTTTGATACTGAATAATGTGAACTTCTCCAGGGAAAAAATTATTTTGTGCACAAACGGACAAAGCATACTTATAATCTATAAAATATTGTCTGAAATAGTACTCAGCTTTTGAATTACTTCTTTCTAGCGTTATTGATGCCTCATTCTTAATTATTGCAAAAGAGTTCAAAGGAATTGACAACCCTTTCCCCTCAGCCTTGATAAAGCTTTCCTTCAGCGTCCATAGATCATAAAAATAGGCCAGCTTTTCTTGACCCCTTTTCCTTTCAAGCGCATGAAATTCCGCATCTGTAAAAAACCTTTTAGCAATGCTATAGTCGATTGGTTGTATTAATTCAACATCTATTCCTATTTCAGAGTTGTCTACAGCAATTACAACCCATTTCCCGGAATGTGAGACATTAAAGTGCAAGTCCTTCCGGAATTCTAAATAGGGTTTCCCGTATCTATTTAAGGAGCATTTTATCTCCTTAATAGATACGTTCAGTGCTAAGCTGAGGATTGTCTTTGTCAGCAATTCAGAAAATAACCGCAATTTTACGTCATCGAAGTTTTTGAATTTGCTAAAAGAATCCTGCTTTTCTTGATCAATCTGTGAAAGTACTTCTTTATAAATATCAGGAGAATCCTTGCTTGGTGTCTTGACTGCATATATTTCCATATGGTTTCACCTTCATATCCGATATGCATTACAAATTGCACAGAATTGTCCGATTGTTCGGACTGCCAAATGTATCCACAGCTTATATCTTCTCATTTATATAGGTTACAAGGTCACCAACCGTTGCAAAGAATTCAAAACCTAATTTATCCGGATCGAATTCAAAAGCAAACTTTTCTTCCAGCTCAATAGCTGTTTTTATAAAGTTTATTGAATTAAAGCCCATGCTGATCAATAGAACGTCGTTTTCCAGGCTGCTTACATCAATTTCAATTTCTACATTTCTTGATAATACTTCTTTTACTTTATTTTCAATATTTACAGACATGGTAACCTCCTATCCCATTTTTAGGTTTACGGGGTCAGGCAAAGCCTTTCTGTCTATTTTTTGATTTGGGGTCTGGGGCAGCTCATCCATTTTTACAAAAAACTCTGGAAGCATATAATCAGGCAGGAAATTTTTCATATATTCCCTCAGATGCCCTATATCAAGCTCTTCAGCCGCTACATAATATGCACATAGGTATTTGCCGCCTTGTTTTCCTTCTACGGTTTTTACGGCAGCCTGCTTTATGGCTCCATACTTTTCCATGCAGGCTGTTATTTCTCCCAGTTCAACCCGGAAACCCCTGATCTTGATCTGTTCATCCATTCTTCCCAGGCATTCGATATTCCCATCAGGCAAAAATCTTGCCAAGTCGCCGGTCTTATACATTTTGCCATAAGGCTCGAAAGGATTATTGATAAAACGATCCAGAGTCTGCTCCGGCCTGTACAAGTATCCCCTGGCCAACCCATCCCCAGAAATACACAACTCTCCCTCTATACCATGCTCCGTTGGCCTGTTATCTTCATCTACAATATATATAGTAGTGTTCAATATCGGTTTCCCGATATCAACCTTCTTTTTATCGGTTAGTTCACTTATAGTGGACCAGATGGTGGTTTCTGTAGGTCCATACATATTGTAAAGCTTTGCTTTCGTTGTACTTTGAAGCTTTGCGAGAAGCACGTGCGGGAAAGCTTCTCCGCCTATCATAAGCTCTTGTATTCTTGCCAGACAGCTTAAATCCTCGTCACAATACATAAGCAGCTGAAGCCTTGACGGTGTCATCTGCAACATGTCGATTCCATAGCTGGTTATTGCCTGCTTCAAGAGCCTCGGATTTTTCTGCTGCCGTTCGTCTGCAATTACTACTCTCATTCCTACCGTTAAAGGCAACAGTATTTCCATTAAGGATATGTCAAAAGCTATCGTAGTCAAGGCTAATATCGTTTTCTCACTGGTAAAATCAATCCTAGCTGTAATGCCCTTTATAAAATTTACTACAGCCTTGTGTTCCACCATAACGCCCTTCGGTACTCCTGTCGAACCCGAGGTGTATATTACATAAGCCAGGTCATGCACGGAATTTATATCTTCCAGCTTCATATCGGAAGTTTCCTTCATAATATCATCTACATAGAGCCGGCTTGCATCAAACTTGAGCCTAGACTCCAACATCATATGGGAGAGCAGTATTTCACACCTGCTGTCCTTCAGCATGAAATCGATCCTGTCGTCAGGGAAGTCCGGATCTATGGGAAGGAACGCCCCTCCAGCCTTTAATACAGCAAGAATACCTATAACCATGTCAAAGGAGCGTTTGAACAGGAGTCCTACTATTGTATCCGCTTTTACTCCTCTTTGCCTCAGCACTCCCGCAGCCCGGTCTGATTTTTCATCCAGTTCCTTATAGGTCATCGTCTGTGTCCCAAAGGTCAGGGCAATTTTATCCGGATAGCATGCAGCAAATTTCATAAATTTACTATGTATCGTTTCATTATATAAACTGTTCATAGGCTCTACCTAAACGGCTGTTTTGACTGTGACATATTCGGGGTATTGCTGGCTCTGTCCAAGGTCACACTCCAATATGTTCTTGCCGTCCCTTTCCTCAAGTTCCATAAAGCCGGTAAAACGATAGGTTACATACATGATCCTGTTTCTGTCGTTCTGGACAAACTCTGCATAAAGCCTGACACCAGCTGTTCTGGCGAGATTCTTTATATAATTGACCAATATGGTCCCGACGCCCCTCGACATGACACGGCAGGACATAAGCAACAGCTTAACCGTCCATGCCTTCTCCGTGCATTCGATAAGTACAAGGCCGATTTTACCATAGGTTCCATATTTGTCATCCAACTCGGCTATGAAAAGCTTATGGTCCTCTGACTGTCTCAATGCATCCAGTTCCTCAAAAGAGTAGGTATAGCCCGTTGAGTTCAATTGGTGGGTTCTTACTGTTAGTTCTTCCGCACGCTGCAAGTCATCTGCTCCCACAGGCCCAATGGTAATCTTCATATTCAACTGTGCCAGGAATTCTTCTTTGGTGCCGCTGAAGCTTACTTCCTCTTCATTGCGTTTTATATCATTCTGATACATATGCCTTCTCAATTTGGAATCGCTCGTTATATACTTTGGATTCATTTCCGGCATGCCCAGGACGTTGTCTACTTGTCCTGCATCTATGCATAGCACTTCCGGCAAGGTAAATTTCACTTCGTCCCTTTCGAATTCCTGGTCATCTATAAAAGCTATGGTATCTATCCCTATGTTTATAGCTTTTGCAATTTCCCTTATTGATTCAGACTTCGGATTCCAGCTAATCTGGGGATAGATGAAGTATTCGGAAATGCCTAATTCCTGAAGCTTTTTCATTGCAAGGGAGTAATCATTCTTGCTTGCTACAGACTGCAGGATCCCCCGTTTATCCAATTCTTCAATTACCCTTTTTACTTCTTTTCTGAGGGTCACCTTATGATCCTCCAGTATTACGCCTTCCCATACGGTATTATCCAGATCCCAGGCAACACATTTGATCTTCTTGTCTCCAGCTTTTTCACCCACAAAAATACCTCTTTTCTTTAGTAGCTTCTATATGCATGGGATGCTATCAGTATCTCATGCACCTGGGTCGTACCTTCTATAATTTCATTAATCTTTGCATCACGGTAATGCCTTTCGACAGGATGGCCCCTGTGACAGCCATTTGCGCCATGTATCTGGACTGCATCGGCTGCAACCTTCGTAGCCATCCGCGAGGCGATGTATTTTGCCGCCCAGGTCTCCATGATGGAATCCGGTTCTTCCTCGTCCTTGAGGTAACCTGCATTGTAGCACATAAGTCTTGCCGCTTTGACCTCTACCATCATTTCAGTAATCATCTTCTGTATTAGTTGATGTTGGCGAAGTGGGACGTCAAACTGCTTCCTTTCCCGGGAATACTTAATACTCTCCTCCAGACAAGCCTGTCCTATTCCCACGCACCCCCAAGCCACCGTATATCTTCCATACTCGAGACTGGATAATGCAACATGGGTCATACCGGTACCTGCCCGGCCTATGATGTTTTCCTTCGGAATTCGGCAGTTTTCCATAGATATTTCCGCTATCATTGTTGCCCTGGCCCCTAGCATTCCTGTAATAGGCTTTATTGAAAATCCCGGTGTATTTCTTTCAACTAGAAATGCCGTAACCTTGTCTTCAAGTCTTGCGAAGATCAGAAACAGATCCGCAATTTGCCCCATGGTAATCCATTTTTTCCTGCCGTTAATGATATATTCATCACCCTGTATCACTGCCAGAGATTTGATATTTTTTGCATCACTGCCCGTGTCCGGCTCTGTTAGCCCAAAGGCGCCTATTACTTCTCCCGATGCCATGCAAGGCAACCAGCATTTTCTCTGTTCTTCCGTGCCCCACCTCAGAATCGCTAAGGCCACCATGCCTTGTACCGTCAAAACACTCCGCACAGAGGAGCAGCCCCTGCCAAGCTCTTCGTTCAGGATGCCTATTGTAATCATATTCATTCCGGAACCGCCGTATTCCTTTGGAATCATACACCCAAGATAGCCTCTCTCTGCAAGCTTGTTTATAATATCCCTCGGAATACGCTCTTCACGGTCATTCTGCTCTGCATATGGCAGAATCTCCTGGTCCGCAAAAGCTTTGAATTCGGCTTGTCTGCACTGCTGTTCCTTTGTCAGCCTAATAACCACTTGAATCATCCCTCCATTCATTCAGAGATAATAGTGTTAAGGATTTTAGAATCATCCTGATCTGAATTTTCCTTATGCAGGTTACGCGATCTTCGCCTCTATAAGACTCGCAATTGAATTGACGGTCTTGAAATTTTCCATATCCATGTCATTATTTTCAATGCGTATCTTGAACTCCTTTTCCAGAAACAGTATAAGCTGTATTGCAAACAATGAATTGACCGCTCCATTGTCAAAAATACTTTCATCGTCTGCCAACTCCCTATTTCTAAGCACTTTTGACAGAAACAGCTTGATTTTCCCTTTAATTTCTTCCATCTTTATCAGACCTCACTTCCGGTTCATTATAAAAAGGTGTAATCGTAGAAGCCTTTTCCTGATTTTTTACCCAGCAATCCGGCATCTACCATTTTTTTCAGCAGGGGACAGCATCTGAACTTGGGATCCTGGTAGCTTTCATAGAGAACCTCCAGGGAGTTCTTCACCGTATCCAATCCGATCAGATCTGCTGTCTCCAAAGGACCCATTTTATGTCCATAGCATTTCTTAAAAACTTCGTCTATCTCCCAAGGGGCAGCAACCTGATCTTGAATGATAAACGCCGCTTCGTTCATCATTAGATGTGATATCCTGTTGGATACAAAACCCGGGAAATCCTTGACCACGATAGCCTCTTTACCTATGCTTTCCAATACAAGCCGGGTAGTCTCTACCGTTTCTTCCGAGGTATGGTAACCCTTTATGACTTCAACTGCCGGGATCAACGGCACCGGATTCATAAAATGGATTCCTATCACCTGTTCCGGTCTGTTCAAAAAAGAGGCTAGCTGAGTAATCGAAATACAGGAGGTATTTGCCGCAAGGATGCAATCTGCTTTACAAATGCCGTTTAGCCTTTGGTAAACGCTCTTTTTGACCTCTATTTTTTCGGAGACATTTTCCACGATAAAGTCTGCATCTTTTAGCAGCTCATATTCCAGGGCAAAACTTATCCTAGCGAGGATTTTATCCCTATCCTCGGCCTTCCAGCCTTTATCATATAAAGCCTTCATCCTCATACTGCTTGCTATTTCGACTCTTGCATCCTGAATGGCTTCCTCCCTGTTGTCCAGCAGTACAACCTCATAACCGCCTTGCGCAAAGCTCTGAGCTACGCCTCTTCCCATAACTCCTGCACCGATTATTCCAATTTGCTTCTTTTCCATTTTAACAACCTCACATTCCAACTATGCTTGATTTCTCTAGCTTTATTACATGTATCCATGAACCATAAACGATCTGGTTTTTCAAACTTGTCTGAGCTTCAAGATTTTACCAACTTCATACAGCGTATAATACAGCTGTTTCTCTTTCATGATCGTTTCCTTGAAAAAGCCTATAAGTTTGGAATAATTTGCCTCAGTATTTGCTATGCTGCATTTGATCACCATCGACAATGTTTTTTTCCAACAGTTTATGGTCTCATTCAATGCATCGACGGATACTCCAAGCTTTGTGAAGCCGTATTCCTCAAATGCAGTCTGCAGGTAATACTTGAACAAAGTCTTACGCATCGGAGTAAAGTACAGTTTTCTGTGCAAGTCCTCAAGAAACCCGCCTCTCTGAGCCGGCTCCAAAGCAGCATTCTCTTCTACCAGGGACAATAAAGCATTCAGGGCATAGTACCCCCGGAAAGTCGTTCCGTCACCCTTTGTATGGATGTAAAACCTATCCAATGCCAGATTTACCGTTGTTGAAATAAGCTCGTGATCCTCTGCAGCCCATCCATCACGTTCCACCTCAGCCCACATATAATTTATGGGTTTACCGCTCAGTATCCCGTCTGCCGGATTCTGCGAAGCTCTTGCCTGATCCAGTTCTGCCTTGTTGACAGTACCCTTGTAAAACCATGGCGAATACCAATCCACAATATTTTGCTCCTCTTCTCCGGAAAAGCCGCACAGCAACAGTGAGTGAAAGGAATGCTTCTTGTAATAGTAAGGAGTATATTTAAGATAAAATACATCCGTCGCAACTACAAGAGGAATTCTCTCCGCCAGTCTTTCCTTGTTCATGCCCCAAATCTTATCAACCGGAACTTGTGTGCAGTCATATGCCTTCACTTTATTTTCAAAGGGCGGCAAAAAGCTCGAATATACTTCTCCTGTGGAAAACTCAAATCCGAAACTGAACCGATTATCATACTGAAAAATCCACTCCGTGGTACAATCAATATAATAAGTGGCATTTTTCACGTTGTAATAGTCCAATACCTGCCTATAGCAATTCTTGAAGCAATAGAACTCAAATTCCGGGTCGAAACGTTTAGGGCTATCATAGATCTCAAGTATCATTTATTATCCTCCCATATCCTCATTCATTCTCTAACTGGAGGCACTTCCATAACTTTTTATCATCTGTTTCCATATAACCCTCGATATTGAAAACAATAGTGGAGTGATTACAAAGCTTAAGCTCCATAAATACTTGATCTTACCCAGCAGGAAGCCAGCAGGGACATATGCGATAAAGCCCAGAGGTATCACAAACATCATAAAATATCTCAAAACTGATGGATAAATATCAAAAGGCTTTCTCGCAAACTGTGCAAAGGTAAGAAATATATTCTGAACATAATCTATTTTTATCGTCTGGAAGACAAATGAGCTAAGTATAAAGATGATAGACGCAAAAACGATGGCCCCGTTTGCAACCAGCAGAATATATAATGCAACTGCAAGAAGGTTTATTGCCAAATGCAAATGTGCCAGGGAATACAGGATAAAAAACACACCTATACTAAAAGCAAATACCAATCCCAAATCAACACGATACGTAAAGACCAAAAATTGCGTATCAACCGGTTTCAAGATAAAAAAATCCATTTCACCGGTTCTTATACGGTCTGACAGCTCGTTAAGATTCGGCAGCAGTACAGAGCTGAACAGGCTGTCAACGATAAAATAAGTACCTAGAATCAAAAGAAATTCGTATTTTGTCCAGTTGTATATCCTATCGGTATATAGATATAAAACAGCCGCCAAAATTACTTCCTGCAGGGTCCAGGCCAGATGTACCGGAATCATCAGTAAAAAGTTACCTCTATATTGCATTTGAGTGATGATACTGTATCTGAAGAATTTTCCAAACAATTTAAAATATCGTAGCATATTATCCTCCCACAGCCGTATACTTTTTCAGGGATTTTTTCCAGACAATTTGTGCAACTAAGCCTATTCCTACTATCCAAGCCATAAAAAACAGCATATTATTCATGTACTGCTGCAGCGTCACTGAGCCTATCAGCACCTTGTATGGAAAATAAACATAAAACTGGAACGGTAAAACCTCCAGAACATTCTTAATTACGTTCGGAAACAAATCGATCGGGATCAACAGGCCACAAACCAACGGCAGTATTTGCCTCTTCAGATAGAACAGTATCCAAGGATTATCCATCCAGAAGCCTATCACGCCTAATAGATAGTCGAATAAATAATTCCATAGGAAGCTTAGCAATATAAACACGGTAAAAAGGAGAACTGATCCGCCGGTAATTGCAAAACCTGTTTTCCCAACAATATCATATGCCATAAAGAAAAAGACTCCAAAAACACCGTTCAGAACCAGGATCATGGGAAGCTTAGCAAGCTTTGCACCGCAAGTATCCGCAAACTGAAAAAGCAGGTAAGACATCGGTCTCATCAGGTAATTGCTCAAGGTCCCCAACCTTATGTCATTAGATACCTTGCTGGAAATCGCGCTGGTATTCACCACCTCAAAAACGGTGTTTACGATGAATATGTACAAAATCATGGAAGCCATGGAATAAGCTTTTATGCTGTTGTTATTGATTGTATAAATACTTTTCCATAAAAAAATGACTATTAGGATTGACAAAATGTTTATGAGAGAGGAAACTATATAATTCTGGCGGTATATGAAAGTATTCTGCAGAGATATTTTGAGCATTTTCAAGTACTTTTCCATCAATTCTCACCTCTCGTTGGTTATAAATTCAATGACTGAGCTCAGCGATATCTCCGATATTGTGATATCCTCAATAACGAAATTTTGCATGATCTCGTAGCTTACCTTGGGAATGAGGCTCCTGTCTACTTCCCAGCTTACTTCACACGGCGAAAAGGAGCTGATGTTCTCTTGGTATATCAACTCTTCCTTTTGCATCGGCTGTGCAAATTTAACCTGAATAGATTTTTTAAACATGTATTTTTGGTAGCAGTTTTCAAGCAGATCGTTATATACCAGATTTCCGTTGTTAATAATAATTACACGCTTACAGAGCTCTTGTATATCGTCCAGTATATGACTGCTCAGCATAATGATCATGTCTCGCCTTGCGGCCTCTTCCCTGATAATCTTGCGGATTGCTCTTGATGAATATATGTCAAGACCGATAGTAGGTTCGTCCAAAAGCAATATCTGTGGTTTATGCAGAGTTGCTCCAATCAGTTCAGCCTTCATGCGCTGTCCCAACGAAAGCATCCTAATTGGCTGCTTCAGACAATCCTGGATATTCAGTTCTTCTGCCAGCCGATAGACATAATCCATAGCTTCCTTACGGTTGCATTCATAAATATCGATCAGCAGATCATAAGAGTCCAAGGCGGGCAGGTCCCACCAAAGCTGACCTTTTTGCCCCATGACAAAGCCTATTTGTCTTAAGAAGCTATCCTTCCTTTCCGAAGGTATGTAGGAACCAATCTGTACCTTCCCTGAAGTGGGGTACAGGAGTCCCGATAGCATCTTAAGAGTAGTCGTTTTCCCAGAACCGTTGGGACCGATAAATCCGACGATTTCTCCGCTCTTTATGGTGAAATTGATATCCTTCACCGCATCAATAGTGCTGAATTCCCTGTGAAATAATGATTTTATCGATTCTTTAAGACCAGGGTTCTTTTTATGTACTAGATAAGTTTTACGTAAATTCTCTACATGTATATCCACAATAATCCTCCAATTACTCAAAATGATTCGGAAATATTAAATACTCAGCCATTCCAAATTCTTCGTTTTCTTAATTTCCTCATTGATTTCAATCCTATCCATACCCAGATACACGCAGAAATTCTTGAAACAATGCCACAAAGCTCTATACAGCTCGTCTGATTCATACGTATCCTGCTCCCACCACCAGTTCCTGATGATCAGGGCACCACTCTTTTTGTCCCTGACCGGTTCAAACCTAGCTACAAAATGGTCATCGTACAGAACCGGAAGAACATAGTATCCAAATTCTCTTTCATCTGCTGGCTTGTACACCTCCCAACGGTAATCGAATGCAAACAGCTCTTTAATCAACCTGCGGTCCCAGAGCATATTATCCAAAGGAGCCAGGATAGCTGCACGCTTAGGTCTCTCTCCCCATTGTGCAATCATATCGAAGTATGGCTTGTCCGTGCTTCGCATATACAAGAACGGCTTGATGCCATCCACTGAAACCTTGATTATTTTTTCCCGCTGCAGCAAAGCCTCAAAGGCTGCTCCCCTCTCTTTGCTTTTCAATCCGCTTATCCCAAGCCATGCGTCCCCTGACTTGTTCCATAAGAGTCCAATGCTTCCGATACGTCTTAATACATACCATTCGAAGTATTGTGTTTCTGTTTCATTAGGGTCTGGTGCAACCAGCAAAGCTTCGTCGATGTGGCGGCTGGCCAAGTCGTACACCCTGCGTGTACGGATCCTATGATGTATGATTAGCTCCCCCCAGAAGTACATGCTCTCCAAGGCTGCCCTTGACAGCCTTGTTGGAGCCCAAGACCAGTCTACAGGCTGATTAAAATCCAAATCCGCTGATGATAACGGTCCTTTTTCCTCAAACATTCTTCGAACCTGTGGCAGTACCCCTCTTACAGGATCCAGCCTCCTGCCCAATCTCTTCCCAGCGGCCTCCCTTACACGTCTGAAATATGGCCAATCATCGATGCAATATATGGACATGTTCTTGTCCCACTGGTCTATAAGCCTGCGGTCCTTGTATAAAAGCTCCTGCAGCAAAGAAGTCCTGTAATCTTTAATACGGGACTGTAGAACCAACTCCTGGTTGTTCCCTACAATGTCAAGAGGGTCAAACTGAACACAACCGACACGCCGAAAATAGTCCATTATGCCTGCTTTTCCTTCGAGCTGGTAATCAGCCCATAGGCCTTGAAAAGCCAACAGGAACCTGCAGGCCTGCTGCTTTGTGATTATTAACTCTTCCATTGTGATATACCACTCCCTTGACTGTAAAAGTATATCCTTCCTCTCTATTTTACACCGCTTTCAGGTAATTTTTCTTTACTGTTTTTATAATTTTGTTAATTGTGGAAAAATCTTCTATACCCACATCATCATTTATGATCTCATAGTTCAAATGGTCTTCAATCCCTGAAAGTAGGTCAATCAACGACAAAGAGGACAGGATCTTGCTGTCGACCAATTCCGTATTATCGTTAAAATCCTGGAAATCCTTATATTCGCTGAAAATCTTATTGTGTATATACTTCCGCAAATCATTCTCTACTTTCATCCATTGTTTTTCATTGTTCATGCTATACCTCCAATATTATTTAGCCTTAATAATGCTTGCATAGGCATTATGACTGTGTATTGATTCATAGTTTTCGACGCTAACGGAAAACCAGGTGATATTAGGATCTTCTATAAGCTGTGTAGCCGCATCCCGAGCTATATCCTCCACAAATTTCGTATTGTTGAAGCTGGTTTCCGTGACATACTTTTCATCAGGTCTTTTAAGCACAGAGAATATATCCGATGAAGCAGCTGTTTCGGCTACCCTGACAATATCCTCTATCCATACTGCATTTCTAAACCTTACATTTATAATTACTTCTCCTCTTTGGTTGTGGGCTCCATTTATGCTTATTGCTTTGGAGCACGGGCAAACCGAACACACCGGGACATGAACCTTCAGCACTATATCGTCCATTGATCCGTTGGAGCTGGAGCCCCGAATCTCGCAGTAATAATCAACCTTGCCTTCCAGCTTGCTTACAGGTGCCTTTTTATTTATAAAGTAAGGAAATGCAATCTCTGCCACGGAAGAATTAGCTTCGAGTTTCTCCTTCGTGTAGCTTAGAAGATCTACAATGGACTCGACGGATATCGGAAGGTTCCATTCATGTATGATCTGCACCAGCCGGCTCATATGAACAGCCCTATTTTCCGGTTCAAGCCCAGCATACAGATTAATAGACGCTATTGTATCCTGATAGCCATTGTGCTTATCCGCTACTTTTATCGGATATTTAAAATTTTTTATGCCAACATTGTTTAGTGGAATTCCTCTCAGGTCTTTTTCCTTCTGAATATCAATCATAATAATTACCTCTCTTATATGACTATATTACTTGCAGTTACTTCGGCATAGTTTCTGCTTGTCTCATGTAACTTCACTTTTTTAAGCCTGTAGTTTTTTCCCTGAAGTATGCCGTTTATTTTGTCAAAAATAAAGATAGCAATGTTCTCTGCCGTCGGCACATGAAAAAAGTCATTCAGATTAGAATGGTCATAAACATCTATTACATTTTCCCGGACGATTTCCTTCAGTTCCTTGAAGTTGCATATCCAACCATACTGGTCAACAGTTCCTTCAACTTCAATATCCAGTTCATATCGGTGTCCGTGCATATTGCTGCAGATTCCGTAGACCTCCTCCCCGGGCAGGTTGTGACATGCTTCAAATTCAAAGTGGCTCCCGATGACTAAACTCATTGGATCATCTCCTTTTCTTATCTTTGATTATTGAATATTAGCCTTTCTCCCGGTAATGAAGATATTCCCGTCCGGGTCCAGCATCCCTATATCTCTAGTTCTAAAGTATCCGTTTGTCATAGGCAGTCTGATATTTTCTCCTGAATCGATATAATCTCTTGACACCGCTTCACTTTTAACCAATAGCTCTCCTAAGGCTTGCTGCTCATTGACGTTTTCCAACCGGACGCTGACATTGTTTACAGGTCTGCCTACACTGAGAAAATTCTCTCTGTCAGGCTCCAGATTGGCAGCAATTGTACTTGCTTCCATCATTCCATAAACCTGGTTGATCCACGTATTGAATTTACGGTTGAATTCAAGGCCTGTCTCCTCTCCTAACGGAGAACCGGAGCACAAGAACCACTTCTTATAGTGAAAAGAGAATTCAGTATCGTTTATATATTTATTCATACCGTCATAAGCTTCCGGTGTTCCTATAAATATGGTCGGCTTCATTTCACGGTATGATGAGAAAAACCTATTGGCCATGAACCATCGCTCTATATGAACCGTCGCACCACATTTTATGGGAGCCAGCAAGCCCATAGTGAGTCCAAAGCCGTGGCAAAGAGGCGCTGTACAGTAAATAATATCCTGCGGTACATAATGAAAGGTCGATATGATATTATCCGTGTCTATCATTAGGTTCTTATGGGTACGGTACGCCATCTTGGAAAAGCCTGTCGTTCCGGATGAACTCTGGATCAAGGTATTTGCCTCTACATCATATTCAAGCTTTTCAACGCTTCGGCTGGAGCAATGGCTTGCCGTAAAGTCCTGTAGACTCTCCCGGCCTTCAATACCTTTTCTCATTATTATCCTGTATCTTTCATCTAGGTAGGGTATACCAGCTGTAGCCATATTGTACAGATAATTCTCCATTATGACCGTATTCAGCTGTGCTGATTGAAGCTTGATGTCCAGCGCTTCTGAGGAAAGCTGCGTATTCAGCAAGCATATGATATTCCCGTTTCTGGAGAGAGCATACAAACAAACTACAAAATCTACGGAGTTGTGCAGAAACAACCCTACCCTTGAAGATGGAGTTATGCCCTGCTTTGTAAAGCCGTCAGCCAGACTATTTACACGGGCTTTCAGCTCCGTATAGGTGATACTGGTTCCGTCATATGATAAAGCATATTTATCCGGGTACATATCTGCAGTTTTTTCTAGTGTCTCATACAGAAACATTGCACTCTTCCTCCGGCTCAATTTCGTCAATCCCCATATAGTCTTCATTGTACGGATTTGTTTTTTCACGCAGGGACTTGAAGAACGAATTTATGTAAGTATTCCAGCGGTCTTCCCCGATAAAATAGGCTGAAATATTACCTGACCATACAATTCCTTCATCTGTTAGTGCAAGCCTGTCACCTTTCCATTCTGCAAAGCCCAACTCTATGATTTTGTTGATTTTTTCCTCATATCTGCTGTAATCCGATATTCTTGACTTCTCTATCGATAGGGTGATCGGAAAAAACACGATGGTTCTGTCCATATGCTCCTCTTTTGTAGACTTATGAGCCAGGTCGGCAGGGAAGTTGCCTTCTTCTACCTGCTTCATATACTCATCTATGGTACATACATTTTTATAGGAATAACCGTCTATATACCCTCGTGACGAGACTCCGATTCCCAGCACATTGTTGTTCGTCAGATACAAATGATCTCCTATATGGGTCTTTTCCTGTCTCCTGGAATAGGTATTCGTAATGAGCTGCTTGTAGCCATTTTCTTTCAGCCACTTATGGGCAGCCCTGAACATCTTTATCTGATTTTCATTTGACGGCTTCAGAGTGAAGTAATCTGTTGTTTTGAGGAGTTTATCCAAATAAGTATTGGGGAATAGTGCCATATTGTATATGTCGATATGTAAAGGATCCAGTTCCGTTACTTTTCTTAGATCATCATACATATCCTCCATGGTCTGATCTGGCATATTGTACATCATATCGATGCAATAATCGGTAAGTCCCGCTTTCCTAAGAATCTCAACACCTTTATAGATTTCATCAAGCTGAGTCCTCATTCTCATCTTTTTACGAATAGACTCCTTGAAAGTCTGGACGCCAAAGCTCATTCTGTTGATCCCAATATCCAGAAGCCCCTTGACATATTCCTCATCCTTAATGCAGTTGATGGATCCCTCCAATGCCCAGTTGTTGTTTACTTCCACCTCGAAGTTAGACTTTATTGCATCTGCTATCCTCCTGAAATCCTTAATGCTCATAAGCAGCGGATTGCCTCCTCCGAAATGCACCGAGGCGATCTTTTTGGACTGGAAATAAGGTGTTTTGGCATAGGTCTCCATTTCCTTCAACAGGACATCTATGTATTTGGTGATGTATTCGTTATACCTGTTCTTGTCATGAAGTTTATAATACGGGCAGAACAGACAGTTTGAGTCGCAAAATGGTGTATGGATATAAAGATTCGTAGGTGTTTTCAGCTCGTCAGGCTGCTGCAGAAAATTAAAATAGCTGTCTTCATATTCCCTTTTGTCTCTAACCTTTGATAGCTTGGGAAATACCCAGAAATCATCCAATCGTTCCTTTAGGTTAATTTTGTCTGGCATAATTTATCTCCTCCAATTATTTATTCAGGCCTCTTTCTTATTTCCCCAAATCTGCAGCTGAAGCCGGTTTGCATAGCGCAAGCCATTATCAATACACAGCCTTACAAGATCCCTTTGAATTCTGTAAAGGTCCGATCTGGAGTCTGCCAAAGGCATAACCAGTACTTTAAAAGGGTCATATTCACCAATTTGCTCTAAAATACTTCTAATCTCATCAATATCCTCTTGCCTATCCCTTGCAACAAATTTTATCTGATAATCATTATTCTTGATATAATGTCTGATGGCCACAATGTTGATGCGGCTATTAGCATGCCTTTGTACCGTAGCTTCATCCTCAACACCGTAAGGTATGGAGTGGGACAGCTTCGGGCTCATGCTGACCAGATCGCAGTCTATATCTTTCACCGCTGTTGCATTGGTTTCGATAGTAACATGGAAGCCCCTGTTTTTTAGTACCTTGACCAAATCGCATATTTGAGGGTTGATCATGGGCTCGCCGCCAGTAACAACTATATTTTTGCACTCATAGGAGTCCAAAGTGTCCATCAGGCTGTTCATTGAAATGTTCATAACCTTTTCAGGGTAAAAAAAGTGTTTTGTATCGCACCAGCGGCAGTTTAGATTACAGCCTGTCAATCTTAGCAGTACCGAGGGAACGCCTTGCAGACACCCTTCCCCTTGTATAGATTTAAAAATTTCATAAATCTGTATATCCATACTCAATACCCTTTCTTTTTGAACAAGTCCAGTAGTTTCTTCTTTTTGGACCATTCGTCAAACAGACTCCGACATTCGTCCTCCATCAGTCCACCTGTGATGTCAAGACGGTAGGGAAAGCTTTCAACCAGTTCCTGAGCAGTCATCCTGACCTCGTCAAAACCATACTCTATGGAGTCCTTCAGTGAAAGACCATACACCAGCCGGGGTATCCTTGCCCAGTTGATCGCTCCCATACACATGGTGCAGGGTTCTGTCGTAGCGTATATCACAGCGTCTTCATGAGTTGCCCTTCCCAATAGGCTGCACAGCTCCCTAATCGCATTCATTTCTGCATGCCTTGTCGGGTCCCTCTGTGAAATACAGGAATTGGCAGCTGTGACCACCATATGATTCGAAGTAACGATGCAGCAGCCAAAGGGGTATTCCATCTTACCGATGTTCAGCCGGGCTGCTTTTATCGCTTCACCCATGTAAAACTCATCCCTGTTCATTTTATCACCCGCTTTCCGGTCCATATTCTTTGTCTCTTTTGCTGATAAAAGCGGCTATTTTCTCAATCGTCTGGTATTTCAAGATATCTGGAGCTTCCAACATTATCTTGCTCACTTCGAGCTCAACGCTCAACTTAAAGGCAAATATGGAATCTCCGCCTATTTCAAAGAAATTATCCATAATATTTATCTCCTTGTAGCCGAATACCTTCGCCCATGCATCAGCCAGCTTCCTCTCCAGTTCCGAGTACGAGTGATCGTTTCTTCCCAGCAACTTCAGTTCAGCTTTCAGTCTCTGCACCTCTTCCGGCTTGTCAGAAGCTTTTATGACTGCTTTATACGAGCTGTTCCTTTTGCTGATTTCTTGCTTAATGCGATCTGAGAGCTTGAAGGGAAGATAATCGAGCAAGCCATATACGGGGCTTTCAACATTCAACTCGCCGAAAATCACCCTGTCAGCATCCCTCTCCATAAGTTCTAAGAAAGCTCTGAGTCCGCTTTCCAGTGACATTTTCTTGAAAATAGACTTCTCTTCTTTTGTGGTCTTGCTTTCTTCAAGCCCTATGTTCTTCCATTCTGGCCAGTTGATCGTCAAAGTGCCTTTACTGCATTTGTTTCTGTAGGCTGAAAAGGAATCCAGATAACTGTTTGCCGCAGTGTAGGTACTGTTGGCATTGCCTGATACCAGCGTCATTACGGAGGAGAAAGTAATGAAGAAGTCCAACCGGTCTCCTCTGGTTATATTGTCCAGGATCCATGTCCCTTCCGTTTTGGACTTAAGGGACGCTCTCAAGGTTTCTTCGGTCAATTCGTTTATCCGTTTACCGTCATCTGCTACCGCACATTGAACGATCCCGTTAATTTGGCCAAATTTCGCCCTCAGCTCATCAAACAGCCTGTTTGTTTCTTCATAATCTGTAATATCGCAGTTATACAAGCTTACGGTAGAACCTGTATTTTCGATATCTATTATTTCCCTTAGCTTTTTGCACAGGCCGTCCTCCCTATTTTCCTTCAGGA
>CAZUGK010000022.1:0-7598 GCA_964619815.1 uncultured Clostridiaceae bacterium
TCCTCGCAACCCCGTGACCTCGAAACCTCGTACCTGAAGAATGCTTCGCATTCTTACACATATCTGTTATTTTCATTATCCTTTTGAAGCTCCTTGATAAGAAGCTTGATGTCCTGGTCTCTGTCCTTTTTGCACACCAGCACTACATCATCGGTCTCTACAATTATGAGGTCTTCAACTCCCAATGCTGCAACAAGCCTTTTGTCACCGTATAGTATGCAGTTATGCGTGTCCAGCACTGTATATCTGCCTTTAACGGAATTGCCGTTTTCGTCTGTAGTCATATACCTCTCAAGCGCAGTCCAATTGCCTATATCATCCCAGTAAAAGCTGCATTCCATCACATACACATCCCATGTCTTCTCCAGTATCCCATAGTCTATGGAAATGCCGTCGATCTTGTCATATTCTTCTTCTACTATCCTGGCTTCCTCAGGGGTTCCCAGATGATCGCTCATTCTCTTCAGACATTGATACATATCAGTAAGAAACTTTTTGTATTGCTTAAGCAAAACCGTTGCTTTCCATATGAACATACCGCTGTTCCAGAGATAAGTACCCTTATCAATGAACTCCTGGGCTTTTTCTCTGTTTGGCTTTTCTGTAAACCTTTTTATTTTGTACGTAGGAATGGACCATGATCCATCAATTCTCTTTCCCGTTTCTATATAGCCATAGGCTGTTTCCGGTCTGGTCGGCCTTATTCCCATAGTAACAAGACAGCTGTCGGAACATGCAATATTCAAACCCTGCTCCAGGGTTTCCATAAACTTCTCTTCATCCTGTATATAGTGGTCTGAAGGAAGTACTATCATAACCGCCTCCGGGTCCTTCGCAAGCAGCTTAACAGCTGAATAACCGATGCAGGCGGCAGTCTCCTTTATCATAGGCTCGATTATGAGGTTCTCCTCCAATATTTGCGGCACTTGTTCCCTGATAGTATTAATATAGGCTTTGTTCGTTACCATATAAACATTCTCAAGCGGTATGAACTTGCTGATCCTATCTACTGTAAGTTGTATCATCGTCTTTTCTCCGACAGTGTTCAAAAACTGCTTGGGATACATTTTTCTGCTCTTAGGCCAAAATCTGCTTCCTGAACCTCCGCACATTATAACAACATGGTTCATAATCACACCTTCCTCCATAGTAACTATAATATGCGGTAGGGTACAATACGTTACATATGCGGGGGTTGCAAAGCCACGCCCCTGCGGCGGGATGGTATTTGAAAAGCTTATTTTCTACCCCATTAGAATAGTAAAACTGCCTTTCCGGAATATTTCTCAACAAGGTGCTTGTTATATTCATCGCCGCCGGGCATATTGCCGCTCCTGAAGATAGGAGGCGTATACCCTTTGGATACCAGATACTTGCAGGTCTCCATGACCAGGTAATTAACAGCAAAAACATTACAGAATGTGGATGTCGGACCGACATTCTGTTCACAGCCGTCAATTGAGAGAATTGCATCGCCGTATGGCAGATGATTATTGATAAAGATATCAACAGACTGATATAAATTTGCACCTGAGGGATGGCGTGAAGGATGATCCTTCGGAATCTGATTTGCAAATGATGTTGAAGTAATTGCAATGGTTGCTACACCTTTTTTCTTTGCCTCGAGGGCACAGTCGATTGTCATGGCGTTGATTCCATAGGCATTGACGATAATAAGAACTTCATTAGGAGTTTTTCCAACCCCATAGGAGTTCAATACGGCAGTCGCATAGCCAGGAATTCTCTCAACCTTCATGGATCGGAAGCCTCCATGGCTGAGATTGGTTCCGGGATCTAAAATTGCATTGATGCAGGCAAATCCGCCTGCGCGTGAAAACATCTCTTCTACTGCCATGTTGGAATGGCCACCGGGGCCGATAACATGGATTACCTGATCCCTCATTATGGAATCGCCGATAACAGCAGCGGCTTTTTTTATTGTCTCATCCTCCGATATTATTTCATCTAGGACAGAGGATATAATATTTTTATATTCTTGAGCTTCTTTATTCATTTATATATACCCCTTTCAACGTAAATAGTTTATTGAGAAAATATTCATCATCACTTAACCTGTCAGAAATACTAAACAGCTGCATGAAAAAAGAACAGTTTGATATAGCTGCACTCAGCATTCCTCTTAATTGAGTGGTAGAGGCCCGGCGGGACGATAAAGCACGTGCCGGGGTAAAGCAGAAATTCACTTTCTCCGACCAGTGCTTTACCTGTGCCCTCCAATACATAGAACCCCTCTTGATCCTCATGGACACCACCCTGTATATATTCCAGCTGGGTGTACATAAGCAGTCCGGTCCTGCAGCCTGCCTGGCAGCCATTTTCTGCAGCCAGAAGCGGTACATAATCATATTCTTCAAATTTAACGGGGCTTATGTCAGCCTGGTTAACAAATATCTGCATATAAACCTCCTGCGCAAAATAGTGCCTGGTTTCGTTATAATTTAAAATATACTGTTTGCAATCATGTCTTGCTTTGATTCCTCTCCCCTAAACTGGCTGATAAGTCGAGGAATCATGAAAATTGCCGAGAGTATGGCAAATACAGGTAATGCAGAATACGCCCACACAAGTGACCACTGGATGCTTGGGAAAATCAGTTCCTTCTTGGTAACAGCAGTTTGTAGCCCTGTATAGAAAAGCATGAGGAAAAATCCGATACTAATGAGCGAAATAGAAACGGCCAAGGCTTTCCTGGCTTTTGGGGGCAGCTTGGCAGCCAAATATTCCATAAATAAATGTTCTCTGCGATAAACGCCTACCGATATACTCAGGCAAATCATCCAAACTACACAGATGATACTAAAATCCGATACCCACAAAAAAGAATGATTAAAGAAAGATCTGGAGAAAATCTCCAGCATATTTACAGCGAAGATGGCAAAAAACAGGAGGCCTGAAACAATCAGCAGTATTTCGGCTACTTTATCCAACACTTTTTTCATTACATCAACCTCCAAAAACTAAGTTAGGAATATAAGTCACTGTCCAGGGAACATATGTAATAATCAGAAGTGCCACAAGCAATGCGCCTACATAGGGTAAACTTGCTTTGGCCACACGTTCAAAGGGCAGCCCTGAAATTTTCGCTTCTATAAAGAGCAGGCCACCAACAGGCGGTGTCAGCAGTCCTATCATAAGATTACTTATCATAACCATGCCAAAATGTGTGGAGTCTATGCCCAACTGAGTGGCAATAGGCAGAAGTATGGGTCCGAATATAAGCATGGCAGGGGTTGCATCCATAATCATACCCAGGAACAAAAAGAAAATATTTATACCTAAAAGGAACGTAAAGCTCGATAGATTATTCTTCATTACAAGGTCGACAAGCATCTTTCCCAGCCCCTCCACTGCAATCAGGTAAGAAAAAATACCTGCCACGGCAAAGAGAGCCATGATAGTGGAAGAAAACAACGCGGTTTTTTTGAAAACATCAATCATGTCCCGCAGTGTAATGGTTTTATAAACGAAAGCTCCGATAACCAGTACATATCCGGTAGCCAGTATGGCAACCTCAGTGACGGTAGCTATCCCTGTAAATACACCCACCATAATAATTATAGGTGCAAGCAGAGAAAGTGCGGACTCACGAAGAACTTCCCAAAAACCCTTCCATGTCATTGTAGATACACGGGGCTTTAATTCCATCTTTCGAACTTTTATTGCTATGACTATTCCCATTACGCCGGCCATTATAAAACCCGGTATAATAGCACCTAAAAACAGACGCCCAATGGACAAATTCGTAATCAACGCCAAAAACACCATTGGTATACCTGGTGGTATAATTGGCCCCAACACTGCACCCGCAGCATTTGTGGCAGCAGAAAAGTCCTCAGGATAACCCTCCTCCTTCATTGCAGGCAGCAAAACCGGGGAAATTGCTGCGGCATCGGCAGGTCCTGAGCCGGAGACAAAGGAAAAAATTACATTGACAGCGATACAGGCATGGGCAAGGCCGCCTTTAATTTTACCGATAAAGAAAAGTGCAAATTTTAAAGTACGGTCAGTCATACCCGCAATGTTCATCAATTCCCCTACAAGTATAAAAAATGGAATTGCCAGCAATGATATATTAGACAGTCCGTTGACCATGCTGTTTGATATCATGGTCATAGGGCCATTACCGGTGGCAAGCAGATATACGCTTCCGGCAACTGCCATGGAAATAAAAATATCCATGCCAAGAAACATAAAGAAAAACATTACAATAAATACAATCAGTATTGCCATTCAACATCACTTCCTTACTAAGATTGGCTTTTGAGTATATTAAGTAACAAGGATACCTCTCATGTTCTGAGAGGTATACCTCTTATGTTACTTAAATTATTCAATTTACTTTTTGTAATTAGCCTTGAATTCCAGTATTTTATCGATGGTACCTGTAGGCCAAAGCTCACCGGCTGCATCAAACTCTTTATAAATATCAGCGCCTAACTTATCCTGAATGGACTTTACATCAATCTCAACATAAGTCATTTTTTCGTTAAGGAATTTCATGGTCTCATCCATGGAAGCAGCGATTTTTTCTGCCTCAAGGCCTACTGCTTCAATAGCAGCTTCCTGGACTACGGTCTGCTGTGCAGGTGACATCTGCTTCCACAAGTTTTCACTGATGAATATTGCAGGGACGTCTCTGATATAGTCAGTCTTCATGAAGTATTTCTGTACTTCATAGAGGCTGTTGTTTTTAACTGTTATAAAGTTGTTTTCCTGTGCATCAACTGTTCCCTGTCTGAGTGCGAGGTATAGGTCGGCAAATGGTACGACAACAGGAGTAGCACCCAGCTTTTTCATTGTCTGCTGGACCAGAGCAGCCTCAGCTGTTCTAACCTTCAAACCTTTAAAGTCGTCAGCAGTTTTAATCGGGCGGTTGGATGTCAGCTGCCTTGGCGGGAGCTCTCCTTTTGCGGCGAGTACACGCACGCCTGTTGACGCAGCAGCCTCTTCAAACCACTGTTTGGAAACCTCTGAATCCAAGAATGCCTGCATTTCCTCGTAATTGTCCCAAATGAAAGGAGCTGTTACAGCATTGAATTTTTTAGCACCTTCCAACCAGCTGTAGCAGGATAATGTATTGTAGAACATGTCTGTTATTCCTGTTGGCATACCACTCAGCATATCGTTAACAGATCCGAGTACGCTGTTGTTGAAGGTCTTAACGGTGATGTTGGCAGAGGTATTGCTGTTTACAATCTCTGCAAAGCGCTCCATTGCCAGACTGGCAGGATCTTCCGGAGTCTTTATTCCGGCAAGTTTGATAGTAATCTGTTTCTCTGTGGTAGCAGGAGCTGCCTGAGCATTTGAGTCAGATGCGTTCGCAGGAGCCGGTTGCTTTGTGTTGGCGGAACCGCATGCGCTGAATAACATGGTAGTAAGTAAAACAAAGATGAGTAGTACCGAAAGCTTACTTTTCATTTTTATCCCCCTTATTCATTTGATTCCAATTTACACTAATGCAAATTGATGTATTTTCAACAAGAAATCGTTTCTTGTTGTTTACATATATAGGTTGCATTAAAAAAGTTTCAAGGATGAATTAGGCAACCTATGAAATTAAGGTATATGTTTTGCAATATTTGAATTCTGATATAAAATGTTTATTGCAAAACATATAGGTTACTTGTTTTCCTGGTGCATTAATTTTAAAGCTGTGAAGTATATACTACTTCACCCATAATTACAGTCATCTTGATATTAATGTCATCATCGAAAATTAGGATATCCGCATCCTTGCCTTCAGCCAAACTGCCCTTTTTCTTATTAACACCTATAATTTCAGCAGGAGTGCTTGTCATCATTTTTACTGCGTCTAAAAGTGGTATGCCCGCCTGCTTTACAACAGTTCTGACAAGTCTGTCGGTAGTAGCAACGCTTCCTGCAAAAGCAGTTCTGTCCAAAAGCTTGGCAACACCATCTTCAATAATGACCTTCTGACCGTTTTTCAGGCTTCCTGATATGCTTTCACCTTCAGGCATTCCGGCTCCTCGTAATGAATCAGTTATCAGTGCAATTTTTGACGGGCCTTTTATTTTGTATATAAGCTCCATAAGGGCCGGCGGTAAGTGACATCCATCAGCTATCATTTCAACAGTCATGTCATCGATAAGAAAGGCACTTTCGACGACGCCCAAATATCTGTACGCATTCCTTCTATGTACTCCCGACATTCCGGAATATAAATGGGTTACATGGGTATAGCCATTTTCAAAGGCTTCCTGCACCTGTTCATATTCAGCATCGGTATGAGCTATGGAGGGAAGTATTCCTCTGCTTTTTAAAGCTCTTCCCAGTTCTATTGCTCCATCCAGTTCAGGAGCAATGCTCCATCTCACAATATCATCAGATAACCCCAATATTCCTTCATATTCCTCTTTCTCCGGATTTCTGATATATCTTGGGTCTTGTCCACCTCTTTGCGACATTGCAAAATACGGACCCTCAAGGTGCAGGCCTAAGAATTGCGCACCATTTTTATTTCTTGCTTTTGCTTCCCGGAAGGCCTCAAAGGTTTGTTGCAATTCTTCATTTGTGCTGGTCAGAGTAGTCGGAACTATTGATGTAGTTCCGTGCATACCGTGCTTTTCGGCTGCACCCAGGAATGCCTCACAGGTTCCGTCCATGAAGTCGTGTCCACCGCCTCCATGGGTATGAATATCAATAAAGCCGGGGGAAACATAGTTTCCTTTAGCATCAATTATTGTACAGTCCCCCAGTTCGATATCCCCTTGGCCTACATAGATAATTTTACCGTCTTCAAAAGCAATTGTTCCCCCGTCAATTATCCTGTAAGGAGTAAGGATTTTACCGTTAATGATTTTTGTCTTCTTCATTTAACTATCCTCCGCCTTGGAAAATATTAATTGATATAATGAATAAATTTCAATGGTACTTGACCTAAATAGCTGCAGCACTGTCCTTTTCGATGTACAGTATTGCATGGTCATGGGTCTTGAGAATAGAGGCCGGACAGGATTCATCAATATTTCCCTTTATAGTTCTTGCAACTGCCTCAGCCTTGGCCTTGCCGGGTACTATACAAAATATGTATTTTGCTGACATTAGGGCAGGTATGGTAAGTGTCAGTGCATGAGTAGGCACATCGCCCAGTCTATTGAAACAGCCGTCATTTACCTGCTGCTCCCTGGACTTATTATCAAGCTCCACCACTTTCACCAGCTTTGTATCCTTGAAAAGTGCTACATGGGGATCATTGAATGCTATGTGTCCATTTTCACCTATTCCCATGCATACAATATCAACAGGATATTGCTTCAGTAAAGCAGCATACCTGCTGCATTCCTCTTCAGCGCTGCCTGAATTTCCGTCAATGTAGTAAACAGACTTAAGTGCAACCTTGCCAAATATTCTATCCCTCAAGAAGTTACCGAATCCCTGAGGTGCGTTTTCATCAAGTCCTATATATTCGTCCATGTGAAAAGCATTCACCCGGTTCCATTCGATGCCCTCTGTGTTAATCAAGGCTTCAAGAAATTCATTTTGGGATGGTGCAGCAGCAAAAATTACATTAACCTGGTCCTTCTCTTTTAATAACTGCTTCAATACAACCGACATTT